>JAFGLH010000245.1 GCA_016928165.1 Pirellulales bacterium
ACTGGCTCATTTTTTCGCCCTTTCAAGGGCGAAAAATGTGCCTGTCCCCTTCACCGCCGAGGGGGACAGTCCCCTGTGAACGATTACGGCGATTTACCCCTCCCTCTATTGGTCCTCTCCGATTATAGCAGAGTTGGCGGCGGTTGCACCTGGGGACAACGAAGGCAAGCACTACCGGATAAGGTCTGGGAATTTGAATGCGTCGCGCCTCGGCGACACCCCTCCGACAACGCGCGACGCGGTTGTGCGTGTCCTGGTTCCCGCGCTCTGCGCGGGAACCAGGGGAAAGCGTCGATCACTCGTTTTCCCCGCCCTCCGCGCCTCCTTTTAGCTCCTCTACCCGCTCCATGATCTCCGCGTGGCCGAGTTCGGTGTGCACGGGCAAGATCACGTAGGCGGCGGCCGGACCGCAACAGTCGAGAATGATCTGTCGCGGGTTGGGCGCCACGAACCCCTCGTTGCACGGTTCGTGGCCGGTGATCAACAACTTCGCGCCGACCAACTCGCAAAACGCCTCGGCGTTCTCGCGGCGATAATCCCGTCCCCAAACGAGCCGGAAGGCGTCGCTCCCTTCGAGGCAATCCTCGGCGGTCAACTCGCGGTTCAGCAGAGACGCATCGAAGCCGTGGTCCTCGATCAACTGCGGCGTACTGTGAGAGATAAACGCTCCCCAGGGCAGACGCACCGCCAACGGACAACTCATTAAAAAACTGCGCATCGACCGATGGACTTCGTCGGCGGCCGGGCCGTACATCTGTTGCAGCCCGAGCCGGAAAAGCAAGTTCAACAACTGCCGGTTCTTTTGGATCGGATAATCGCTCAACTCGGCCATCTCGTGGTTGCCCAGCAAGAAGTGGACCCGCTTCGGATACTTGACCTTCAGTGCCGCCACATCTTCGAGAATGGCGTGCGACATGCACCCGCCGTTCTCTTCGTAGACCGGTCCGCCGTGACAAACCTCTTGGAGGACCAAATGACGGCGAGGGTGTTCGTCCAGGGCGGCGACGCGGCGGATCAGATTGAAGTTCCGCCGGTTCCCGTGGATGTCGCCGGTGACCATGACTTCCTCGGCCTCGCCGCCGATTTCGACCGTGCATCCCTTCCGACCAGGTGTGCGGCGGTTCGCCTCCTCCGCCTCGGCGAAGGTCGAGATGACGTTGTCGACATATTGGCGCGAGGCGACCATTGATCCGGCGATTGTATCCCGCGTTTGCGCCCGCAAACTCGCTCCGTTTTGCCTATTCTACGAAATAATGCCAGGAAAAATTGAGAGAAACCTTGCCAATCCTAACGCAATAACCAGTTCTGTCGATTTTCTGGACTCTAGCGATTGTCGGGCCGATGTCATTTGATGGCGGGGGTGCTTCCCGCATCTCGATCCTACCCTAACCGCCGAAGTTGACAAGAGCCAATAAGGAAAACTCCGACATGAAACGCGCAATGTATTCGGTATTGACAGTGTTCGTCCTGGTCGGACTGGCCGGCTGCGTGACCCAGCACGGAAGGCGTCCGACCGCCTGCATGGGCGGCAGTTGCGCCCAGGCCCCCGAGACTTGCCAGTCCTGCGACGACGCGGGCGAAGATTGTTGCGACGATCCCGGCCGTCCGGTCCGTTGGGGGAGGTGGCGCGATCGCGGCTGTCATGGTTGCGAAGAGTATGCCGCTCCCGGTCCCGCGACCGGCGCGGTCGCCTATCCCTATTACACGATCCGCGGTCCGCGTGATTTTCTGGCCGACAACCCGCCCAGCATCGGACCGTAGAGTTTATTTTTCGGGAGATGCGTGCGACACGCGGGCGCGGACATGGAGGTCTTCGCCCGCTTGTCGTATTTCCGGCCGTTCCAATCGGAGCGCGTCGGCAAGGGCGGCGATGCCCTTGCCGGCGATCGGCGCGGGGGCGTTGGCGCCGCCGATCAGCTTCGGGGCGATGAACGCCTGAATCTCGTCAATCGCGCCGGCCTCCAACAGGCTTCCCAAGACGCGGCCGCCTCCTTCAACCAACACGTTCGTCAGCCGTCGCCGTCCAAGCTCGGCCAGCAATGAGTCGAAGCGAGCGGCGTAAGTGTCGCCCTCGCAGATGAAGACCTCGCAGCCGGACCGCGCGAGCCGCGAACGGTCGGCCTCGGCGGACCGCCGGCCCACGGCCGCCAGCACGGGCGCGTCGGCGATGGTGCAAACCAATTGGCTTTTCTCGGATAGCAAG
The DNA here is from genome assembly GCA_016928165.1 of Pirellulales bacterium. Classification (GTDB taxonomy): domain Bacteria; phylum Planctomycetota; class Planctomycetia; order Pirellulales; family Thermoguttaceae; genus JAHIKV01. The sequence continues at coordinate 2,204 of JAFGLH010000245.1, forward strand.
GCATTGGTATCCAACACAACGCGAAGAGCGGTCCGCGGCCCCGGCGGCCGGGCCGTCAACAGCGGATCGTCCCGCTCGACCGTGCCGCGGCCGACGACAATCGCATCCACTCGCCCGCGCAGCTCGTGTACGATCCGCCGCGACTGATCGCCGGAAATCCAACGGCTTTCGCCCGTGTGGGTGGCGATTTTGCCGTCCAACGACATGGCCCACTTGGCGATGATCCAAGGCCGGCCGGTCTCGATCAGTTTTAGATACGGGGCGTTTAGTCGTTGGGCTTCGGACCTCGATAGGCCGACGTCAACGGTAATTCCGGCGTTGCGGAGTTTGGCGACGCCGCCCCCTTGGACTTGAGGGAAGGGGTCTAGGCCGGCGACGATCACCCGCCGGATGCCGCTTTCGATGATTGCGCGGGTGCAGGGGGGCGTTTTGCCCTGGTGACAGCACGGCTCCAGTGTAACGTAGAGCGCGGCCCCGGCGGCCCGCTCGCCGGCCATCCGCAAAGCCTCGATTTCGGCGTGGTCCCGGCCGAAGCGGCGGTGCCAGCCCTCGCCGATGATCTCCGCGCCTCGGGCGATCACGCAGCCGACCATCGGGTTCGGCTCGACGTAGCCCTCCCCCCGCGCGGCAAGCTCCAACGCGCGCCGCATGTGCCAGAGATCGATTTCGAGCGGCTGCATATTAACGGGTTGTGGATAACAAATAGTGAATAGTGTATAGAATTGAAGCGCGAAAAGCTACATAAAGAATGATGAATATTCGGCCGGCCGGCAACTGGCCGGGCGGCGGCGATTCCGCTAGAATGTCGGAAAAGAAGTCGTTTGTCGGCCGCGCATAAAAAAATGAGGGTGCTTGCTCGCCGGTACAAGGACCCTCACTTGAGGCTGCACGGCCTCGCAATCACGGGATGATTGTCGAGCCGTAGACCCGCAGCCGTTAAAATAGTCTATCGGGCAGTCGAGCGGCCCGACTTTAGCCCCCCCACGGAAAGGGACCAAAAACGACATGCAACGCACCGCTAAACTCGCCCTGGAAGACGGAATCGTTTTTTCCGGCGCCGCCTTCGGCGCCGAAGGCGAAGTAGACGGAGAGGTCTGTTTCAACACCTCGATGACCGGATATCAGGAGATACTGACCGATCCGAGCTATCGCGGTCAGATCGTGGCGATGACCTATCCGCAGATCGGCAACTACGGAGTCAACGCCGAGGACGTGGAAAGCGCCCGGCCGCAACTGGCCGGGTTCGTCGTCCGCGAGCGGAGCCGCCGGGTAAGCAATTTCCGCGCCGACGGCGACCTCAACGGATACCTGAAACAATGGGGCGTCGTCGGCATCGAAGGGATCGACACCCGACGGCTGGTCCGCCGGCTGCGGACCGAAGGAGCGATGAAGGGCGTCCTTTCCACGAATGAACTCGACGACCGGAGGCTCGTCGAGCGGGCCAAGGCTTCTCCGGGCCTGGTCGGCCGCGACCTGGTCCGCGAGGTTGTGCCCGAGGGACCGATCGAATGGACCGACCCGCTCAGTCCGTGGGCGAAGCTGCAAGCGTTGAGCATGGAGCCAGCGGCGGCGGCCGACCGACCGCATGTGGTCGCGCTCGACTACGGCATGAAGTGGAACATCGCCCGGCATTTGTTCAGCGTCGGCTGCCGGGTGACGATCCTGCCGGGGACGGCCACGGCCGACGAGGTCCTTTCGTACGAGCCGGACGGCGTGTTCCTCTCGAACGGCCCTGGCGATCCCGAGCCGCTCGACTATGCCCAACAAACGATCCGCGACTTATTGGGCCGGCGGCCGATCTTCGGCATCTGCCTGGGCCATCAACTCCTTTCGTTGGCCTGCGGGGCGAAGACTTATAAATTGAAGTTCGGCCACCGCGGGGCTAACCAGCCGGTTTTGAACCATCGCACCGGCCGGGTGGAAATCACGACGCAAAACCACGGCTTCGCCGTCGCGGCAGATTCCCTGCCCGACGAATTGGAAACGACCCATCTGAACCTGAACGACGAGACAATCGAGGGCGTCCGTCACTGCGAGTATCCCGCCTTCAGCGTCCAGTATCATCCCGAGGCCAGCGCCGGCCCCCACGACAGCGATTATCTATTCGCCGAGTTCCGGGCGATGTTGGGATAGCAAATAATTGCCAATTCGGCATATATTGTGATACAATCCATGAGCAAGAATTAATCTTTGAGGCATTTTGACTCGGAAGAAAACAATTGTTGCTATATCTTGATCTCAGAACGTGTTTTGAAAATCTCCTCTCTCCCAAAGGGAGAGGGGACTAATTTTTCAATTTCAAAACACGTTCTAAGAATGGTGGAATTTGAAGCGTGGTAAGTGCGGCAGCAGGAGCCACTGGTTTCTCTCGTGAGCAAATACCAAGATAATGCAAAATGTTACCACGAAGAAATTCGCCGTATTTTATTACGGGAATGGGATCCCATCGGTGTTGCGGATGTCGCGGAAGCACAAGACGAATATGATGGCTATGTTGGACAAATCCATGGTTTGCTCATTCGCCATGAACCGAAACAAAAAATCGTTGAGTTCTTGTGGTGGGTTGAAACAGAACACATGGGATTGTGCGGCAACCGCGTGCATACTGAGCATGTCGCTGATAGGTTGTTGCAATTAAGAGAAGAGATTTCCGGAAAATGTGAGCGGTAGCGGTAGGCCGGGTTTGCAACCCGGCCTACATCTGCATCAGCCACCAGCGGGTGCAGTGGAAAAAGACCGGGGCGGCGAAACAGAGCGAGTCGATGCGGTCCAGCACGCCGCCGTGGCCCTCGACCAGCGTGCCGAAATCGCTCACGCCGCGGTCGCGCTTGATGGCCGACATGGTGATCCCGCCGGCGAAGCACATCAGCGAGATGACCGCCCCCATCGCGGCCGCCATCCACCATTTTGGACCGTGAAACGGCGTGGCCCACCACAAGGCTGCCGCGATCAGCGTGACGCTGGCCGTCCCCCCCAGCAGCCCTTCCCAAGTGCGAGTGGTGTTGATCGTCGGCACGATGACGTGTTTGTTGGGCGATTGAGACCAGGCGTACTGCAAGGCATCGCTAAGCTGCACGACCAGCACGAAAAAGAACAACAGCCGGACGTTGCCGCCGCTGTCCGCAACGCCCGGGGCCAACTCGGGCAGCTTGAGCGTCAGCAGGGCCGGAGCATAGCTGAGGCAGTAGACGCAGATCAACAATCCGACCTGAATCTTCGCCGTCCGCTCCAAAAACCGCTTGTAATCTCCCGACAGCGCGATCATCGGCGGAATGAGCAGAAACACATAGACCGGGATGAAGATGATATACAACCCGTAGGCGCCCAGACCCACCAATACGTACTGCAACAGCGGGACCACGGTGAACACCAAGAACAGCGTGGTGTGGTCGCCGGGTCGAGTGGGCGTCAGCGTGATGAACTCCCGCAGCGCCCAGAAAGATATTAGGCCGAAAAGGACCACCGTCACGACGTGTCCGAGCAGGAAGGCCGTCGCCAGCGTGGCCAGCAGGATCCACCAGGCGTGGACCCGCAGACGGAAAGTCTCCAAAATGGCCGCGTCGATATTGCCCGAGGGATTGCGCCGCAGCGCCCAAACGATCACTTCGGCCGCGCCGAGCAGCACCAGCACGGCGCCGATCAGGCTCATGGTTCTGGGGTCGAATATATCCACTCGATTCGTCCTTTGGGCGATTGACCGATCGTATGGCGGCCGTCGCCGCGACAGCCTTATTGGGCAACTCGGGCTGCCGCTCCGGCGGCCGTTAAACCTCCCTGGATTCCTTCATTTTTCGCACGGCCTCGCGGGCGCGGCCGAGAAAGTTGGTTTTCGACTCGCCGGCCTCGAGCCACATCGGCGGGCCGAAGCTCACGCAACTGAGCATCGGCACCGGCAACACCTCGCCGCGGGGCAGGATGCGGTTCATGTTGTCGATATGCACCGGAACCAACTCCAAGTCCGGCCGCTTCTTGCAGAGATAATACAGTCCGCTCTTGAACTCGCCTATCTCTCTGCCCGATTGCCGACCCCCTTCGGGAAAGAGGATCAACGAGTAATTGTGTCCGATCTCGCGGATGATCAAATCGACCGGACTCTGATGGACCTTGATCTCCTCGCGGTCGATCAAGATCGCGCTGAACAGTTGGTTGGCGAGATAGCGGCGCACGGGCCCCTTGGTCCAATAGTCCTTGGCGGCCACCGGCCGGGTGAGCATCCGCACCGCCGGCGGCAACGCCGACCAGATCATGATCGGGTCCAAGTGGCTCGTGTGGTTGGCGAAGTAGACCCGCTGGCAGGTGTCAGGTTGCGAGTCGATCCAGCGCACGGAAGCCCCGCTGAGGAAACGGGCCAACAGGGCCAAAAAACTCCTTGCCAGATTCGTGTCCATGCGCCGCCACCTACCAGGCCCCTATCCTAACCTGTTTGCCGGTCTTAGCCAAGAGCGGAAGAAAACCACTAAACGGTTTTCCGACATTAATCAACAGATGAACCGCTACGATCTACGATCGGTTTCCGAGAACTGCTCGCTGGTCATTGGTTCCCGCCCTCCGCCCTCCGACACTCGACCAGTGGACCCTAACCCCTTTTTCGCGCACTTCCTTGCGTAGAGATCGGCGATCAACTCTTCATAACCCCGCACCATCCGTTCCACCGACCATCGGGCGATGATCTCCTCGCGTCCGGCGCGGCCCATGCTCGACGCGCGGGGGCGGTCGCGGAGCAATTCCAGGATGCGGTCGGCCATTGCCCTCGAATCGTCCGCCGCCGTCAGGTATCCGGTCCGTCCGTCTTGGACGCTCTCGGCCACCGATCCCACCTTTGTGGCGACCACCGGTTTCTCGGCGGCCATCGCTTCCAACAGGCAGATCGGATTGGACTCCATCTTCGAGGTCAATGCCACCACGTCCATCAGCGCCAGCAACTCGGGCACGTCGCGGCGGGCGCCGAGAAAACGGACCGCGTCTGCCAGGCCGAGACTTCGGGCCAGCCTTTCGAGCTTCGCCCGCTGCGGACCATCGCCGACGACAAGGAACCGCGTCGCGGGCAATTCAACGTGGACCAACGCCGCCACGTAAAGAAACAACTCGTGGTTTTTTTCCGGCCGCAGCGCCGCGATGATGCCCACGGTCGGCGCGCCGGGTTCCAGCTTCAACTCGCTTTGCAATTCTCGGTCGGGCCAACGGGGATGGAACCGCTCCACGTCAACGCCGTTGGGAACCACCCGCACCTTCCGCGCCGGACAGCCCTCGCGCGCCGCCAGATGGCGGCCGTGCGTTTCGGCCACGGCGATAAAGGCGTCGGTCAGCGGCGCCAACAGTCGATTGGGCGCCTCCACGCGGTCGGGCAGGCCGCTCGAATGCAGCGCCGAGCAAACCACCGGCACGCCGGCCAGCCGGGCGGCCAACCGGCCCCAAAACATCTTGTCGCCCGGTCCCACCGTGACCACCGCGTCGATCCGCCGCCGGCGCATCAGCCGCACGAGCCGCCACAGCACCGTCGCGTCGTACTTGCCTGCCAGCAGGCCCGCGTGGGACGGTATTTCCGCGGCCAAGGTTTCTCCCAGCGCGTCGAATCGCTTCAGACAACACAACTCCGGCAGGAAGCGAGTTCGGTCCATGCGGCGGACCAGATCGACCAACAACGTCTCCGCCCCGCCGATGGGCAGGCTCGTGGCGACGAACATCACGTGCAACGGCCCTCGATCGGCCAAGGGCATCAATTTTCGGCGGCGAAAAAACATCGCTAGTGGGTGGTGGATATAGTGGATAGTGGATAGTTGGAAACGCCCCGCGGCCGCGGTCGCGGTCGCGGGTGATAGTGCTGCAATGTTGAAAAAGCCCCGCCTCGTCGCAAGTATTGCTTTTTTTCGCGCCCCTGCTTGCCCGCGCCGGTTAAGACGATTATGACGGTCTTGCGAAGGTCTTTTTTGCCCGGCACGGCCGCCGGAAAAATGCCATTCTTAATTGAGAGTTTAGCCGTTTGGCGGCCGCCGGCGCGGCGGCCGGACGTGCAACCAACCGCAACGCCCCGTCGGCCGCCAAACAAACATGAACACCATCCACGTCGCTTCGATCGAACAGTTGAGGAATAGCGCCGCCGCTTGGGACGATCTCTGGTGGCGGAGCGACGTCGCGCTGCCGCTGGCCCGCGCCGAAACGCTCGCGCAATGGGTCGAACATTTCCATCCCGAAACGGAGTTCCACGCATTGGTCGTCGAAGAGGACGGGCGGTGGATCACCGCCCTGCCGCTGGTCGGGCGCCGGCTCGGATGGCTTCTGCCCTCGGGCGCGCAGCCGGGAAACGCCTGGTCGCCCTGCGGCGAGATGCTCCGCGATCCGACCGCCGACGCGGATAAAGCGATGGACGCGCTGCTGGCGGCCGCCGCCGGTCTTCGCTGGCATCTCCTCCTGCTCGACCACGCCGTGCCGGAAACGCCGCGCTGGCAGGCCCTGCTGCGAGCCTGTCAAAGGGCGGACGTCCCAGCCGACTACCACGAACGGTTCCGCGTCGGACGGGTTAAGATCGACGGCGACTGGGACCTCTATCAAAAACGATTGCCGAAAAACCATCGGCAGGCGATGAATCGCGCCGCGCGGCGGCTGGCCTGCGAAGGGGAACTAGACTTCGAGATGAATCTGCCGCCCGGCCCCGAGCGGATCAAAGCGTGGTTGGACGAGGCCTTCGAGGTCGAGGACCTCGGCTGGAAAGGATCGAACGGCTCTTCGGTGTTTCGCACGCCGGGCATGTTCCGCTTCTTCGTCGCTCAGGCCGAGCTGCTTGCCCGCTGGGGACAGTTGCGTACGGCCGCGCTGCGCTTGGACGGCCGGATCGCGGCCTTCGTCTACGGGTTCCAGGCAAAGGGGATATATTTCGCGCTCAAGATCGGCTACGATCCGCGGTTTTCCGCCTTCAGCCCCGGCCAGCTCCTCTTCCACCGCCTGCTGGAACGGCTCCACGGCGACGGCCAGACCGGCGGACTGGACTTCATCGGGCCGCTGACCCATTCGCTTTCCCGCTGGCGTCCGGCCGGCTACGGGGTGGGCCGGATCGTGATTGCCCCGCGGCGTTTCCTCGGCCGCATGGCAATCCACTCCTACCGCCGCTTTTGGCGTCGGCTTCGTCAAGGAAACCCCGGCGTTCCCACCGCCGCTCCCGCCCGCGAGGCCCCGGCGACCGCCGACAAGCCAAGGTTTTTGGAACCGGCCGGCGCGTAGGGTCCGCAAACAATGGAAGGCAAATTTTCTTGCCGCCGGATCACTCTGCCGACTCGGCGAGCCAGCGGAGATACTGCCTGGCGTACCGGTCGAGGTTCGCCGTCTCTCCGCCGCCGCGGAGCGGAGAACACATTTCGTAGGTGGCCGCGCCGTCGAAGCCCCCCTCGCGCAAACCGGCGAAGAAGGCGCGATAGTCGATGAAACCCTCGCCGAAAGGGACCGCCCGGATCATGGGCGTCTCCGCCTCGTAATTGACCAACTCCGGCCGATAGCGAAAGCGGGGCAGCCGGGCGTAGTCGGCGTTCGTGGTGCAGACGGCGTAAGGCGCCATCCGCCGGGCCGACTCGTACAGGTCCTCGCCGCGCAGCGCCGGCGACCAGGCGTCGAACGAGAGCCGGCAGTTCGGCCGGTCGACGTCGCCCAGTAATTCCAGCAGGGCGTCGCTGTGGACGGCGATATCGTGGTGGTTTTGGACGGCGATGGTCACGCCCAAGGACGCCGCCCTGTCGCAACATTCCCGCAGCGCCGCGACGACGCGGCCCCAAAGCGTCGCCGGGGACAGGCCGGCCGTTTCGTAGGCGGTGAACACGCGGACGATCGAGGCCCCCAACTCGCGGGCCAGACGGCACAGCGATTCCACGTATGCAATCTGCGTCTCCATCCAAGGGACCTCCGCGGCCCCGGCGGAGGCGAAATCGGTGTACCCGGCGACGATCGAACAAGCGACCCCAGCGCGGTCCAAGTGTGCCTTGAGGTCGGCGATCTGCTCGGCGGTCGCGTCCAACGGGGAAAGATGGGGGCGTTTGCCCATCAGCATCACGGAGGAATACCCCAGTTCGCCCGCCTTGTCGATGAACTCGCCGAGGCCCAGCGCTTGTTGCCCCCACAAACCGGCGTAACCGACGGAAAACAGCGTGGGCTTCATCTGTCTTTTCTCCGCTACAAATTCAACAGCAAGGCTATGGCGACGCCCACCAATGAGCCGCCGGCGATGACGCCGGAGGCGATGGGAAATAAATACTCCTTCGACTTGTCCGGCGAGGATTTCTCGAATATGTAAGCGACTATCGCGCCGAGAAAAAATATCAGACTATAATACCAAGAAAAAGTCCAGGCCAGTCCAATGCCGGCCGCGGACGGAATCCACTTCTGTTGTTTCGGGAAAATAATTCCCAGCAGCGGAAGAATAATGCCGACGACGGCGCCGCCGATCATGCACCATGTTTTTTGGATTTCCAACCGCGAGACGCCGTCTTTCAGGACGAGGGCCACGGCCGACCAGATTTGCGCGGACGGGGCGGGAAACTGTTCCGTGCCGAGCGATTCGGCGTTCGGGACAAGCATTCGGAAACAGATGACGGTCACCAGCGTACCCATGAAAATTCCGGCGAATTGGGCGAGAAACTGCTTGCGGGGATTGGCGCCGAGCATGTAGCCGCTCTTCAGGTCGGTCAGCAAGTCGGCCGAGGAGCCGGCGGCGGCCGCGGTGATGTTCGCGCTCATCAAATTCATGAACATCTTGCCCGGATGGATCACCGCGAAAGTAAATTGCGTGATCTGGCCCATCGCGCCGACCGGCGTGGTGTCGGTCTCGCCGGTTACGCGGCAGGCCACCAGCGACATCAAGAAGGCGAAGGGCACGGCGACCGCGCTCTGCCACCAAGGCATGTCGAAGGTGACTTTGGCCAACCACATCAGGGCGAACATGGAAATGACCTGCCCGCCGATGAACCACGAGATCGGCGTTTCGATGGCGTCCATTTCCTCGACGCGGTGCGACTTGTCGCCGACGAACAATTTTTTCAGGCCGGATACCGCCCGCACGATGCTCCGCCACTGCAAGGCGAATGAGAACAGTCCGGAAGTGACCATGCAGGCGGCGCCGCCCCAGAGGGTCCACTTCACTATGTTTTCATAACCGACCACGCCCTCCGCGATAACGCCGTGATATTGGAGGATGGGCACGTAGACCGCCCAACAGAGAGTGCCGCCGAGCATGATGCTGATCGACGTCCGCATGCCAACCATGGCGCCGGCTGCCAGGAAGATTGGATCCCAGCCGAATTGCACGGTGCGGTTCACCCAATCCTTGCCGAGAACCTCCAAGTTGATTCTTTTCAGCAAGGTGTTCAGCGAAAAGCGATTGGCCGCGCCGGCAACACCGTACCATTTATCGTACAAGGCCAGCCCATCGGCCCAGAATTGACTGAGGGCGGCGTACACGCCGGCGATGCCCAGGGCCTTTGCCGAGCGCACGGCCCGCTCGCCGTGCGAGTGGAGCGCCTGGAGCGTTTCGGCGGCGGCGATGCCGCTGGGGAAGCGGAGCTGCTCGACGTTGATCATCTGCCGTTTCATGGGAATGGCCATCGTCACGCCGAGCACCGCGAGAAAAAATATCCAGCCGAACATCATCGCTAGCGACAACTCGGGGCCTTCGAGCAGGATGTAGGCGGCGAAGACCGAGATCAACGTGCCGCCGGTCGAATAGCCCGCCGAGCTGGCCGTCGATTGCATGCAGTTGTTTTCCAGAATGGTCATCCTGGTCTTGGCCAAACCGAGCTTGTAGAAAGCCGTCCAGATCGAATAGGAGAGGATGCAGGCGGTGATGGCCACGCCGAAGCCCCAGCCGGCCTTCAGACCGATGTAGAGATTCGTCAGCGACAGGACGCCGCCGAGGACCGAGCCCATGATCACCGCCCGCCAGGTCAACTGGAGCATCGAGTCGCCCCGGCCCTTGTAAACCCGCTCGAACCACTGCCGCTCGATCTCTTCCGGCGTGCCTTGGAAGCCGGCTATCGGCAGCTCGAACTCTTTGGCGGGCGAAGTCGCTTCGGCGTCCGCTTCAAGATGCGCGTCGCTGTTGTCGTTTGCCATGAGTGACCTTCGTAAGGCGCGTGAAACGCGCCATACAGATATATTTGCTGATGCATCTCCAAGTTGTCCTGGATTTTACCCGAAGCCCGGTGCGTATACTACCGGCCGTTTCGGGAGCATTCTTCCCATCCCCCTCCGCCGATCGGCACGTCGCAACTCCTTGCACCGCAGTAGTTAACGTCATATTGTGACGCGCGGCCGGTTTTTTCCTCTAAGTTCTCGCGGTTCTGGAAATAATAGAAGGTAGAGGGAAATTGCCTCGACGTTTGGGGACTGGTCCATTTTTCGGCCCCCTGCCGCCGCTAATGAGTTACTGTTGCGGAAAGCTCCAAATCCGTAGGGTGCGTGCTTGCACGCACCTTATTTCGCGGCAAAACCAAGCTGGTGCG
>JAFGLH010000246.1 GCA_016928165.1 Pirellulales bacterium
CGCACCAGCTTGGTTTTGCCGCGAAATAAGGTGCGTGCAAGCACGCACCCTACGGATTTGGAGCTTTCCGCAACAGTAACTCATTAACAATGCAAACATCAATAAAGACCACCGGGAGCGTTTCCCAACAGTACTGAATCGCGGTGCCAGTGGAAACGACAATAGAAGAATACGATGTTTCCCCAGACTAGGCCGCCGAGAAATAGGACGACGGCATACATGGACGCAATGGAAAACACCGAAGAGTGAGAGAAGCACATCAAACCAATCGCCATCGCCGCGGCCAAAAAAACCGAATTTGCAAGAAAAGGCTCGCGCTTATGTGCCCGGAGATAAAATGCCTCCGCAAACAGAATTTGGTTCATAACCGTAGCCGAACAAAGCATCAGCAGCACCCGCCATTCAGGCACTCGTCCCGCAAATCGCGGGATCCATTCCTCCAGATGCGGTATGATAAAAACAGTGCCTGCGGAGGCGAGAGCGGCGATGCACAGAGCTTGCGGCGTCACTTTCCAAAACAGCGCATCCATCTGCTTCCACTCATTTCTCGAAGCCATTTGACCCCATATCGCGGCCTTGGTAGATAGCCAATTCGAGGCGAAAGCGCTGATAAATCCGGAAATGCTTATTGCCAAACCAAAGCGTCCCGCTTCTTCGGGTCCCAATTGGCGGAACGCAACCGGCACCATCGCATTGAAGATGAACCAACCTGACATCCAGCTAAGAGCGATCCGCCATTGAAAAGGAAGCACGTCTTTTCGCCAATCAATGCGAGTATTGCGTCCATACTTCCTTGTTTCGCGAATAACGCTATATAACAAGCGCCTCACTAGGTTGTAGTTGATGATAAGCGCGCATGCGCCGGCGATCGGGACTGAATAAAGTCTCAATCCCGCCAACAATCCGGCGATGGTGAAGATAATCTGAGTGGCGCTCCCCCACAGGCGGACGCGAACTGCCTCGGCAACGAATCCCATGCCCTCAACAATCGACCCCAGACTATTGACAAACACGCCGACGGCGGCGACGCACACCATAATTGTCCATGGTCCGAGCCATGCGGCGGAGGAACCGCCGGCCGAAGTGGAGAAGAAATAAAAACCCGCCGGGAAGAGAAATATGCCGATAAGAACCGATAATAACATATACCACTTGCGGACAAAACGAATAGTGGCCGAGAAACGATCCAGATAGTGCGCCGTTCCGAAAGCGCCGGACGTCAAATCTATTTTCAAATGCGCGGCCTCATGGGCCACCATTTGGATAGCCACGGCCCCGAAGCCCAATTCGAGAAAAACTTGCAGCGCCAGTATGCTGTAAAAAGTATAGTAAAAGCCTTGTTCGGCGGATGTTAGGCACGTTAGAATCAACGGAACGATTATCAGCCCCCCGGCCATGGATAACGTGCGTGATAGAACCGCATAAAATACAGCCTTGTCGACGCCGGTCAAGCGCCGAAAGCGATGGAGAAGTTTTGCAAAGTATGTTACATAGGCGAGTCTCATACTTGGTTATAAATGCTTAAGAACGTGTTTTGAAATGTAGCGCAGCCGCCCCCGGCCGACGGAGTAATCGTCACGAACTCGGCAACGCGGTTCCTGGAACATGATTGAAGGCTGGGCGGAACTTCATGTCTTGCGAGCGGGCCTGCTTGAATTGCGTTTGTTCTTCCACTGCCCGCCATAATGCTATCGTCGCGTCATACCACTCATACTCCTTGGCTTCTTGCCAAACGGACCGGCAATGCTGAGTCAGCATTGGCACGCGCCGATCCATTGGATGAGACTGAACAGTTTGGTCTTGTAAATCAAAGGGATCGACCGAGTTGACAAGGTTGGTAGTCAAGCCGGTACGCGACCCCGAGATAAGCTGGACCTGGAACTTTTGGAGAGCAGATCGAGTGTCGATCAAAATATTGCAGTCCGGCAGGCTGAATCCCGTGAAAACGGCGTTCCACACTGCCAGTTCGTTTGGCGATGTTCCCCAAGCAAGCGACCGTATTGCATTGCGGTAGCCTATTTCCGCCAATAAAGCGATTAAATGAATGCCATAAAAACGGATGACGCCGCCCCCTGATGAATTAAATCGCTTCCAGTTTGACAAGTCATGGCGGTAATGATGCGCCAGGAATCCCCAGTATATCGAGATTTCGTCAGCGCCTCCCGCCGCCACCGAGCCGCTCAATAATCGTTCGGCCCATCTCGTGTATCGCATCATGTAGCCTATGCGGCAGGCCTTGCCGGAATCCTTCAGGGCATCAAGCAGCTTTTTTGAAGCGACGGGAGATTGCGCCAAAGGTTTTTCGAGGAGCAGGAACTTGATGTTCGAGTAGGCCAAGCATCGAGATGCCCATTCTAATTGCTCGCTTGGCCGCAAAGCGATAGCCACTCCATCGGCACGCGCCAATGCGGCGGCCTCATTTTTTTCCCATTCCACGTTCGATGCAAACCGAGCAAGCTCGGACCTTTTGTTAAAGCGATCGCGATATCGCTCCGGTAATACCACGGGCTGCCCGCACCCGTCGACCAAGGCGGGCAGGTACCCGTAAAGACCGAAACCGGAACCGAGAATTGCAAACATGCTACTGGAAGTCTTCGGCGCTCACGATATCGATAATCGGGCCAGCGTAGTCATGCTCGGCCAAGTAATTGTGGATCTCAGGCGAAATATGCCAGGCCAAATTGATTATTGGTTGAGTTTTGTCCCGCGAGTGGAAAAGCTCGTTGTCAGAGAGGACCGGTATCCGCGTTCCCGGAACATAGTACCCTATTTTCAGCGAACCAGGCTTTTCATACACCGCGGAAATTGATTGCTCATTCAATCCAAGCAGCTTGATGAGAATCGCGGCTCGCCCCGGAAACGCCTTGGCGCGCAGTTTTCCGTGCTTCCCAACCAACTCAGTCAGGAAACGTTTCTTGTTTTCGCGCCAGCGTTCGACGTTTTTCCGCAATAACGAGAAGTCCTCTAAAAAACGGTTTTCTCGATTGGTTAATTCGTCAAGCGCCACGGCGTCTCCGCCTATGCACCGCTGAACGCTATTTCCCAGGAACACGCGAATATTGCCGCCATAACGGGAAGGAAATTCTACGTCCAGCAGTCGGGTTCCCAACGAGGACGCCACATGGATAAACGAAGTGTAGCTATAAGTTCGAGCGTGTTCATGGTAAAAAGTATCAAATTGATTGCCGTTAAACACAGCCCCTAAATAATGGTTTTCGATTATGATTACGGTCTGCGAGGCCATTAGGCGTTTGAGTGAATCAAGGACTTCGGGAAGATTTTCAATATGCGCGAAAACATTGGTAAATGTAATGATATCCGGCTTGCCCCGAGCGGCGACGACGGCATCGGCGACATCTTTCGATATAAAATTGTTAAATGTAAGGTGTCCTTTTTGCTTCGCGTCGAGGTATGCGTCCGTAGGCTCGATGCCGATGGTGGTCGCGCCCTGTTGCCGGAAGAAGTCCAACAAGCTGCCGTCATTGCAGCCGATATCAAGAACCGTCTTGTTTTTGAGGTCGCCGAATCGTTCCATGTATGACTCGACCAGCCCTTTCATGCCGTTAAGCACGTCCACGGTGAAGCGGGCGCGATAATGATAGGAGGATGGGAATAAGTCTTGTTTAGGAACCTGAAAACGTTGATGGGCGGTGAGACATTTTTCACAAAATAATATCTCTATCGGATACTCCTGACATTGTCTGTCGCTGGAAATGGGAACAAGATCGTCGCACATGGGATGGAGACCCAGGTCAAGCACCGAGGCAAGTCGCTCCGTTCCACACACTTCACATGAGTTGATTTGTTGAAGTCTATTTGCCATAGGTTGCTTTTCCGGCATGTTATGAGGAATAGAAGGGATGTCGTACCGGGCTATTATTTCGGTAGAGCTTTCAATATGGGATTCTCAATCGGTACAAGAAACACTTCACGTGCCTCTTTACCCTGCCGCGGCACGGAGCGACACACCTGGATCTTGCTGAACTCGATTTCCAAATGCGACTGTGGCTCCAAATTCAGTATGGCGGCACGCCGCTTTGATCCTTTTGGAAACTAGCCGATATTCATCCAATTGCTGCCGGGAGATGACCCGCCCCGTGCGGTAATAATGTTTGTACCACTGGGCGGTGGCCGACAGGCACTGGTCGATGTTCCACGCCGGCCGCCAGCCCAGTTTCGCCTTGGCCTTGGCGTTGTCCAAATAGAGCAGGTTGGCCTCGTGCGGCCGCGTGTCGGCGGTCCGTCGCCAGTCGAGGTCGGGCCAGTAGCGTTTTAAGCGCCTAAGAATTTCTTCGACGGCGAGGTTGTCGGCGGCGTCGGGGCCGAAGTTCCAGGGTTCCGCGCAGGCCCGATTTCCCGCCAGCAATTCCGCGCCCAACATCAAGTATCCGCGCAGGCAATCCAGCACGTGTTGCCAGGGGCGCGTGGCTTGCGGGGAGCGGATTTCCAGGGGGCGGCCCGTCGCCGCCGCGCGGACCAGGTCGGGGACCAGGCGGTCCTCCGACCAATCGCCGCCGCCGACGACGTTGCCCGCCCTGACGGAAGCGAGCAGCGGCGCGTCGTCGGCTTGGAAAAAAGATTTTCCATAGCTCTCGACGACCAATTCGCAGGCGGCCTTCGACGCGCCGTATGGGTCGTGGCCGCCGAGGGGGTCGTTTTCCCGGTAGCCCCAGGCCCACTCCCGGTTTTCATAGACTTTGTCGGTGGTGACGGCGAGCACCGCCCGCACGCTTTCCGTCCGGCGGCAGGCTTCCAGCACGTTGGCGGTGCCCAGCACGTTGGTGGACCACGTTTCCAGCGGATCGCGGTAGGAACGGCGGACCAGCGGCTGCGCCGCCAGGTGAAAGACGATCTCCGGCCGGGTGCGGGCGAAGACGGACGACAGCCGGTCGAAGTCGCGGACGTCGCCTCGGTTGTCGGATGCGTCGAGGCGCAACAAGTCCCAATGGTTTGGCGTCGAGTTTGGCGGCAAGGCGAATCCGTTCACCTTGGCCCCCGATTCCGACAACCACAGTGCAAGCCAACTGCCCTTGAAGCCGGTGTGCCCGGTGATGAGGACCGATCTACCTCGCCAAACGCCCGCGTCCACTAATTCCACACTTTCCAAGGCGCTTTGCCGGATCGCCAGAGTGCTTCCAGTGCCTCGCGGTCCCTGATCGTGTCCATTGGCTGGAAGAATCCGCCGTGCTTGAAGGCCATCAACTGTCCGTCGGCCACCAATCGCCTCATGGGTTCCCACTCGAACGCCGTTTCGTCGCCGTCGATGTAATCGAAGATGCCCGGCTCGAGCACGAAAAACCCGCCGTTGATCAATCCCTCGCCGCCGAGGGGTTTTTCCTCAAAGTCGAGGACTCGGCCGCGGGGGTCGATCTGCACGCCGCCGAATCGCGCGGGGGGACGGACGGCGGTGAGCGTGGCGATCCTGCCGTGCGCGCGGTGGAAGGCCAGCAGTTCCGCGATCTGCACGTCGGCCACTCCGTCGCCATAGGTGGCCATGAAGGTTTCGTTTCCCAGCCACGGTTGCAGACGCTTGATGCGTCCGCCGGTCATCGTGTTCTGGCCCGTGTCGACCAGCTCGATCTTCCACTCCGGCTGTTTCCCCTGATGGATGTCGGCCTTGCCGCTGGCCAGATCGACGGTGATGTCGTTGTTCAGCGCGTAGAAGTTCATGAAATACGCTTTGATGACTTCGCCCTTGTAGCCCAAGGCCAACGTGAACTCGCGATGTCCGTAGGCGGCGTAGATGTTGAGGATGTGCCAGAGGATGGGCTTTCCTCCGATCTCGACCATGGGCTTTGGGCGAAGGGTGGTTTCCTCTTGAAGTCGGCTGCCCAAACCGCCGGCCAATATCGCCACTTTCATTGCGTCAACTTGCTCCCGGAAACCATTGCGCGATTGCCGTGCCCGGCCTTGGCCCGCGGCGGCTTCACAGCAGGATGAGCCATTGGTAGTCGTCGTCCCGAGAGTCCCTGGGCGGCGGGGGCAACTGTTCCGCAGATGGCGGCGCGGCGGCGCGATCCGCTTCAGCGGACGACGCATCTGCTCCGGTCGGCGTTTTAACGGGAGGCAGTGGCGGCAAGGGGACCGGCCGTTGCCACGAATCGAATTCATGTCTGACCATTGCTCTACCTTCCATGTTCTTCAGTTGAGCGTAGAGAAAAGAATAGTTGCAGTGCGACCGAGGCGACGTCCGGCGCCGGTCGGCGCACACTCCGTTCCCGTGGGTGTACTTGAACCCTCTAGATTCGTCGTCTGCCCGGACGCTTAATCTGCCCAAAAAGAAACCTCTCGATCCTACCGAGAAGCCGTTGCGGGAAAGACCCTGCCCAATCGGCTCCCCCCCTCTTCCTTCGTGACAGGTAAAATCATTGGGGATGCGAAGAGTAGCGAGAAGAGTATCTTGGGGCAACAGCAGATTTTTCCACCCGCCAAAGGAGGGGTAAGGAAGCGGGTTGTGGAGAATACTTGCCACTCTAGTGGGCGGTACGGGACTCGAACCTGTGACCCCCAGCTTGTCGAGCTGGTGCTCTAACCAACTGAGCTAACCGCCCTGGATCAGTGTTTCCATCTTGGGAAACACGGAAGCATTCTGACATCCCGAGTCGCGTGAGTCAATCGGTCTAGCCCGCATTTCACACCGTAATAGGCTCCCATACCGAACATGTGACCCGGGATGCCGAAATCACTTTACATGGCTGAAGTGTTGTCGATATTCACGGTAAAAGGCCGATATTATGGCACGGCCTCTTGCGGCGATGCGCCCTTGCGAACTATACTTTCCTTGCGTTATGGAATCCCCGGGCGGGTAGTTTGCGGTGCGTCCTTTGTATCGATGCCCCGCTCGCCGGGGGTTGTATCCCAAGGCTCGTTGGAGACTTATGCTCAAAGTAACTCTGCCCGACGGAAAGGTCCGCGAATACTCCCGTCGCGTCAGGCCGGCGGACGTCGCAGCCGATATTGGACCGCGGTTGGCCAAGGCCGTCTTGGCCGCCGAAGTGGACGGGCAGTTGATTGGGGCGAATCAGCCCCTGCCCGCCGACGGCGAGATTACCCTTCGCCTGATAACCGACAAAGACCCCCAGGCTCTCGACCTGCTCCGCCATTCTTGCGCGCACATCATGGCCCGCGCGGTGATGCGTCTGTTCGACGGCGTGCAACTGGCCTTCGGACCGACGGTCGGCGACGGCTTCTACTACGACTTCCAGATGGAGCACAAGCTCTCGGAGGAGGATTTTGCGAAGATCGAAGCCGAGATGGCCCGCATCGTCAAGGAAGACGAACCGTTCGAGCGGGTGGAGATGGACCGCAACGAGGCCGTCGAATTCTGCCGCGACCTGAACCAATTGCTGAAAGTCGAACACCTCGAAGAGACGCTGGCCGGCGAGCGGCGGGTTTCATTCTATCGCCAGGGCGAGTTCGTCGATCTGTGTCGCGGCCCGCACCTACCCAGCGCGGGCGCCGTAGGCGCGTTCAAGTTGATGTCGGTGGCCGGGGCATACTGGAAAGGGGACGCCTCCCGCCAGCAGTTGCAACGGCTTTACGGGACCGCATTCTTCCAGAAAAAACAACTCGACGAACACCTCAAGCGGCTCGAGGAGGCCAAGCGGCGAGACCATCGGTTGCTGGGCAAACAGCTCGAATTGTTCATGATCGACCCGGAGGTCGGCTCGGGGCTGGTCTTCTGGCTGCCCAAGGGAGCGGTTGTCCGCCGCGAGCTGGAATTGTTCCTCTACGACGAGTTGCTCCGCCGCGGCTACCAGCCGGTCTACACGCCGGTGATCGGCAACGTCCACCTCTACGAGACCTCGGGCCATTATCCGTATTACAAGGACACGCAGTTCCCGCCGATCGAAATGGACGACGGCGATCGGTATTTGCTGCGTCCGATGAACTGTCCCCACCACGTGAAGATTTACCAGTCGAAGCCGCGCAGCTATCGCGAGTTGCCGCTGCGTTTGGCGGAGTTCGGCCAGGTGCATCGTTTCGAGCAATCGGGCGAACTCAACGGCATGGTCCGCGTCCGCGGCTTCACCCAGGACGACGCCCACATCTTCTGCGCCGAGGAGCAGGTGGCCGACGAGTTCCGGGGCTGTCTGGAGATGACGCAGTTCGTGTTGAAGACCCTCGGTCTGAACGATTACCGCGTGCGGCTCGGCTTCCGCGATCCGGCCCAAGACAAGTACGTGGGCGACGCCGCGACGTGGCAGCGGGCCGAAGAGGCGCTGGAAAACGTGTGCCGCGGAATGGACCTTCCCGAGCTGCACATCGAGCGGGGCGAGGCCGCCTTCTACGGACCGAAGGCCGATTTCATCGTTGCCGACTGCATCGGCCGCCAGTGGCAGTTGGGAACCGTGCAACTGGACTACAACCTCCCCGGCCCGGACCGCTTCGACATGGAATACATCGGCGCGGACAACGCCCCCCACCGGCCGGTGATGATCCATCGCGCCCCGTTCGGGTCGTTCGAGCGGTTCGTGGGGATGTTGATCGAGCACTACGCCGGGGCGTTTCCCTTGTGGCTCGCCCCGGAACAGGTGCGGGTAATGGTCGTCAGCCAGAAAGCGGAGGATTACGGACGCCGGGTCGAGCGGCGGCTGGCGGAGGCCGGGCTGCGGGCGGGCGGCGATTATCGGGCCGAAAAGATCGGCGCCAAAATCCGCGACGCCCAGCTCGAATTGATTCCATACATGTTCGTCATCGGCGGCCGCGAGGCCGACGAGGAAAACGTGGCCGTCCGCGACCGCATCGAAGGCGACCTTGGCACAATGTCGCTGGAGGCGGCCGTCGAACGGCTGAAGAAAGAAATACGCGAAAAAACCGTACGGTCGAAGGATTGAAAATACAAGGTTCAAGGTCAAAGGTTCAAGGTCAAAGGTTCAAAGTCAAAGGTTCATTGTTCGGAAAACGATTCCTTCTTTTGGGCTTGTGCCTTGTACCTTTGACTTTCAACTATTAACCCCCGGAGAGAATTGCTTATGGGTAAATGGAAGCCGCAGGAACCGGCCGGCAAACAACGCATCAACGAACAAATCCGCGTTACTCCCGTTCGGGTAATCGCCGCCGACGGGGCGCAGTTGGGCATCATTCCCACCGAGGAAGCGCTGCGCCAGGCCCGCGCAGAGGAGTTGGACCTGGTCGAGGTGGCGCCCAAGGAGCGGCCGCCCGTCTGTCGGATAATGGACTACGGCAAGTTCAAGTACCAGCAGAAGAAGCGGCAGCACAAGGGCCACGCGCACCAGGTCAAGATCAAGGAGATACGCGTCCGCCCCAAGACCGGCGGCCACGACGTGCAGGTAAAGGTGAACAAGGCGCGCGAGTTCCTCGCCCACAAGGACAAGGTGATCGTCACGGTCCAGTTTCGCGGCCGCGAGTTGGCCCACGTCCAGGAAGGGCGCAAGGTGATCGACGAGATCGTCGCGCAGTTGGCCGACATCTCGAAGATCGAGGCGCCGCCGGTGCATCACGGCCGACGGATGATCTGCACGCTGGCGCCGAAATAAGCAATTAGCGGCGCTCGCTGACCGATCGTCTTGTGTTTGTCGACCGCCTTGGCGACAATAGGGCAATGCCCGCTCGTTTAACCATCCTCTGCGGCCCGGCGCGTTGCGGCAAGACCAAACAACTGCTTGCCCTCTATCGCGATGCGCTGCGGCGCCGCCCGCCGGGAGCGGCCATCTGGCTGGCGCCCACCGGGCGGGCGGCGGCGGAAGTCCGCGACCGGCTCCTCGACGAAGATGTTGGCGGATGCCTCTCGCCCGGCGCGACCACCTTCGACAAGTTCGCCGTTGCAGTCCTCCGCAAGGCCGGAAAGCCGATCCGCTTGGTCGCGCCGCCGATGAAGCGGGAGTTGCTCCGGCGGATCATCGACGTGCAAGCGGCGCGGGGACGGCTGAACCATTTCCGGCCGATCGTCGAAACCGCCGGAATGCTCGATCTGGTCTGCGAGTTCATCGGCGAGTTGAAGCGGCTGGAAATCTGGCCCGAGACGTTTCTAGACGCCTGCAAAAAGCGAGGATTGACCGATAAGGACCGCGAATTTCACGAAATCTACGATCAGTACCAACAAACGCTGCGCGAGCATTGCGAATATGAATTGTACGACAAGGAGGGCCGCCTCTGGTCCGCCCGGGACGAATTGTCAAAAGTCGCAACCGACCAGAACCCTCTCCCCTCTCTCCTCTCCCTTCTTCCCTCGATAGTCGTCGCCGACGGCTTCACCGACTTTACCAGCACGCAGTACGAAATTCTCGACAGCTTGGCCGTGCAAGCCGAGGAAATGTACGTTTCCTTGCCGTTGGAAGCCGAGCCGCGGCGGGGCGATTTGTTTTCCAAGCCGTTGAAAACGCTCGCAGAGCTTCGCCGCCGCCGTCCCGACGCCGCAGTCGAACAATTAGGCCGGCCCGAGCGGCCCGCCTGGCCGGCGATGGCCCATCTGGAGCGGACGCTGTTCGAGTGTCCGAGGAGCGAGAGCCGTTTAGCGGCCTCCGGCACGGAACCCCCGACCGAAGGCGTCGAAATCCTTGCCGCCGCCCGGCAAATCGGCGAAATCGAAGCGATTGCCGCGCGGATCAAGCGGCTGATAATCGAACGCAACGTCCCCCCGGACGACGTGGCCGTCGTATTCCGCCGGGCGCAGGAACCGGCCGACTTGATTCGCGAGGTATTCGGCCGGCTGCAAATTCCTTTCGCCTTGGAAACGGGCCGGCCGCTCGAACGCCAACCGGCGTTGCGGGCGTTGGTCAAGCTGCTGCAACTGGACCTGGAAGATTGGCCGTTCGATCTGTTGTTGTCCGTTGTGGGGAGCAACTATTTTCGGCCCGACTGGCCCGAGTGGATGCACGTCGGCGCCGCCGAGTTGGAGCGCGCCGTCCGCGCCCTGCAAATCCCCCGCGGACGCGAGCGATTGATCGAGCAAGCGAAATCCCCGGTGGTGGACGTATTCAAGCGGCTGGCCCGTGCGCTGGACGCCCTGCCGCAACGGGCGACGCTTTCCGAATGGGGAAAGGCATGGGAGCGTTTGGCCGAGGAAACCGGGTTGCTTGGGGTTATCAACGAGGAGAGAAAGGAGAGGGAAGAGGGGAGTGGAGCAGACGATTCGCTTTCCGACCAAGACGCCTGGCGACGATTTATGGCGATTATTGCCGACGGCGCCCGCCTAGCCGGCTGGCTGCGCCGCGCGCAACCGGAACTGGACCGCCGCGCGGCCCGTGAAACACTGATAGACATTCTCGGCGGCGAGCCGTCGGAGCGCCCGCATAACGCGTCCGGACGGGTCCGTGTTCTTTCGGCGCAAAACGTCCGCTCGCTGAGCGTGCCGCACCTGTTTCTCGCTGGATTGTCGGAAAAGGTCTTTCCGCCGCCGGACCGCGAGGACCGGCTCTACGGCGAGGCTGAGTACGTTCGGCTGAAGGAGTCCGGCCTGCCGCTGAGCGCCCGGCGCGAGCGGACCCGCGACGAGATGCTTTTGTTTTACGAGGCGGTCACTCGGGCCGCCGAGCGGTTGTACCTGAGCTATCCGGCCTTGGACGAGGCGGCGCAGCCGTTGTTGCCCAGTCCGTTTCTCGACGAGGTCGAGCGGGCTTTTTCCCCGGCGAAGGTCCCGCGCGTCGAGCAGACGGACCTCAGTCCCGTGCCCCGCGGCGACGAGCCGCTTTCGGCGGCCGAGTTTCGCGTGAAGGCGGTCGCCGCGGCCCTGGAAGGGAATGTGGCGTTGCTGGCAGGATGGTTTTCGTGGGACGAGGGGCGAGGGGCGAGAGGCGAGGGACATGCGCTTGATGTCCGTTCCTCTCCCCGCGCGTCTCTCGCATCTCCCCTCGCCGCCGGACTTCGACTAATCTACTCGCGTCAAGACCGCGAGCGGTTCGGCCCGGCTGAGGGCGTGCTGCAAGGCGGCGCGGTTCGGGCCAGGTTGGCGGACGAGTTTTCCCCGCAGCGCACCTTCGCCGCCACCGAATTGGAGCGATACGCCTATTGCCCGTTCCAATTTTTCATGGAGCGGATATTAAAGATCGAGCCGGTCGAGGATTTGACCTTGGAGTTCGACGTATTGAACCGGGGGCGGATCGCGCACGAGGTGCTCTCGCGGTTTCACCGTGCGGTGAACGCCCGGCTGGGCAGGCCCGGCTCGCCGCTGGAGCTTGACGGGGCCGAGTTCGACGCCCTCATGGCCGAGGCCATCGCCGAATCGCTGCCGCCCGAGCCGGGCAATCCGCTGCGGGCGGCCATGCGGGAAATCGACCGCCGGCTGGTCGTCGAGTGGATGGCGCAATATCGACAGCAGACGAAAAGATACGACGATCAATGGAAGGGGTTCGACGCGCCGCCGGCGCCGGAGCTGTTTGAGGTTTCCTTCGGACAACATTCCGATGCAGTTCAACCGCTCGAGTTCCACTGCGGAAAAGAAACCGTCCGCGTCGCGGGCCGGATCGACCGGCTGGACGTCGGAGCGATCGCCGGCCGGACAGTCTTCAACGTGCTCGATTACAAGACGGGCGGGTCGATCCGCTTCAACCCGGAGAGCATCCGCTCGGGCACGACCCTGCAACTGCCGCTTTATGCCCTGGCTGCGGCGGAACTGCTGTTGGACGATCGCGGCGCGCTTCCCTGGCGGGCCGGATACTGGTACGTCCGAGAGGCGGGCTACAAACCGCGCCAAGCCCTGCGGATGTACGCCGTCGAAGACGGCCGAATCGAATTGGACCCGGATTGGGAGCAAATTCGCGCCGGCTTGGGCGACACCGTCGCCGCGCTGGTCAGCGCCTTCCGCCGCGGAGCGTTTCCCGTCTGCTGCGGCGACGACCGCTGCACCGGCCGCTGCCCCTACCACACCGTATGTCGAGTCAACCACGTCCGCGCACTGGAGAAGACATGCCGACCGACGGCGAACGATTGACCGATCAACAGCGCCGGGCGTTGGATACGCGCGGCACTTCCGTGGCTGTTTCGGCCGGCGCCGGTTGCGGCAAGACGTTCGTGCTGACCGAGCGGTTCATCGCCGAGTTGTCGCCTGCCACTGCCGGTTTGTCAGGCAGCGCGCCCTACACTGCTGGACAAGCCGGCAGTGGCACGCGGAGACTCAGCCAAATCGCGGCGATCACCTTTACGGAGCGGGCCGCCCGAGAAATGCGCGATCGGATCCGCGCGGCCTGCCGCCGCCGTCTCCGCGCGTGTCCCGCCGATCAGGTCGATTATTGGAGCGACGTGCTCCGCGAGTTGGACTCGGCGCGGATCAGCACGATCCACTCGTTTTGCGCCTCGTTGCTGCGGGCCCACGCCGTCGAGGCCCGGCTCGATCCGCGGTTCGGCGTGCTCGACGGCGCGGAGGCCGGCACGCTGTTGTTCGAGTTGATCGACGCGACGCTCCGCGATCGGCTGGCTGAGCGTGACGAAACGACGTTGGCGTTGGTGGCACGGTTTGGGTTGAACAAGCTCCGCGCGATGATCTCGCGGCTGCTGTCCATCCGTCAGGAGATCGACTGGTCGCTGTGGAACGCTGAAACGGCGGACGGTCTGATTGCTCGCTGGGAGGCGTACTGGCGCCGCGACACGTTGCCGCGTTTGTCGCGACGGCTCGGCGCGTCCGCCGCGGCGCGAACCGTATGCGAGATCGCCGCCCAATGCCCTTCGGACCATGCGACGATGCGGGGGCGGTTCGCCGCGTTGAGCTTGCTTCTTGGACCGCGACCGAACGGCGCGACCGACGCGTGCGGCTTTCTGGAGAAGTTGGCCGCCATACATGAAGCGGCCCGAGTGCAAGGCGGCGGAACGAAAAAGAATTGGACAAATGAAAAAACGTTCGAGCGGTTCAAGAACGCCGCCGCTGATTTGCGGGAAGAAGTCAAGCGAATTGAGCAGCGGGCCGCGTTCGACGCGGCGTCCGCCCGGCCCGCCGCCGAACTCTCTCTACAGACGGTCCGCCTGGCCGCCGCGGCGGCCGAGCAATACGAACGGCGGAAGCGGGAACTGGCCGCGTTGGACTTCAACGATCTGCTGATCCACGCCCGCCGGCTGCTGGCCGGTCCGCAGCAAGACGCGTTGCGGAAGCGGCTGGCCGGGCAGTTGCGACTGCTGCTGGTCGACGAGTTCCAGGACACCGATCCCTTGCAGGTCGAACTGGTCAAAGCGCTTTGCGACAACGAACATCTGCGCGGCAAACTGTTTTTGGTGGGCGATTACAAACAGTCGATATACCGCTTTCGCGGCGCCGATCCGCGAGTGTTCGACGGACTGCGGGGGGAGTTTTCCGACGCCGGACGGCTGCCGCTGTCGCTGAACTTCCGCAGCCAGCCGGCGGTGCTGGAGTTCGTCAACGCCCTGTTCACCGAGGAGTTCGGGCCGGACTACGAGCCGCTTCGACCCGCGCGGCCGCAGGTTGGGCCTGCGCCGGCGGTGGAGTTTCTTTGGGCGTCTCATCAGGCCGCGACCGCCGGCCGCGAAAGCGAAAGTGAAAGTGTATCGGACGATTCGGCCCGACCGACTGTCGCGGCTTTATCGGACGACGACGGCCCGCGACAGCGACTCCGCCGCATCGAGGCGGAGTGGATCGCCCGGCGCGTCCGCGCCATGCTCGATTCGGGCGAAAAGATCGTCTGGGACGAGCGATCGGCCGAGCCGGCCGTGCGCGCGGTGCGACCCGGCGACGTGGCCTTGCTGTTCCGCGCCATGACGAACGTCGAGTATTACGAAGAGGCCTTGCAGCGATACGGGATCGACTATTACCTGGTCGGCGGCCGGGCCTTCTACGCCCAGCAGGAAATTTTCGACCTGTTGAACCTGCTGCGGGCGCTGGAGGTCCGCTGCGACGAGGTCAGCCTGGCCGGCGCGTTGCGCAGCCCGATGTTCAGCCTGCACGACGAAACATTGTTCTGGCTTGCGAATTCCTCCCCTCTCCCGCAAGCGGGAGAGGGGTCGGGGGTGAGGGCGGCAAAAACAACTTCCCCTCTCCCGCAAGCGGGAGAGGGGTCGGGGGTGAGGGCGGTCGGACTTGCCGCCGGATTGTTCGCCGACAAGTTGCCCGACCAACTCGACGACGAGCAGCGCCGCCGAGTCGAGTTCGCCGCGCGGACGATCCGCGAGCTGCGCGACCTGAAAGACCGGCTGCCGATCGCGGTTTTGATCCAGAAAGTGTTGGAGCGGACCGGCTACGACGCCGTGCTGGCGGCCGAGTTCCTCGGCGAGCGGAAGTTGGCCAACCTGCACAAACTGATCGAGCAGGCGCGGAGTTTTGATCGTTCGGGCATATTCACTCTTTCGGATTTCATCACGCAGCTTGCGCGGTTCGTCGCCCGGCAGCCAGACGAGCCGCTGGCCGCCACCTGCCCGGAATCGGTGGACGTGGTGAAGTTGATGTCGATCCATCAATCGAAGGGGTTGGAGTTTCCGCTGGTGATCGTACCCGACGTGGGTCGGCCGCGAAGAAACATGGGCCCGCCGATCGTCTTCGCGCCGCAACTAGGCCCCGCGGTGAAAGACCCCGACGCGACGAGCGGCTACGACCTTTTCATGGACGCCGAAAACGACGAGGACGCGGCGGAGCACGGTCGGCTGCTCTACGTCGCCGCCACGCGGGCCGCCGATTATCTGGTTCTTTCGTCGGGCGTCGAGCGGCCGGGCCAACCCGCCGGACCGTGGATGGAATTGCTCGCTGAGCGATTCGATCTGCTAACCGGAAAAACGCGCGGCGCGAATCCCGCGGCGCTCGCCCGGGCGACCATCGAGCCGCCGCCGATCGTCTCGAAGCCGGCCGAGCCGCGCCGCCGCGACCTGGAGAAGATCGTGGAAAAGGCGGAGCAAATGGCCGCCGCCGGCCAAGGCCGGCGGCCGAAATTTGTCGGGCCGCCTGAAATCGAG
Organism: Pirellulales bacterium; assembly: GCA_016928165.1. Taxonomy (GTDB): domain Bacteria; phylum Planctomycetota; class Planctomycetia; order Pirellulales; family Thermoguttaceae; genus JAHIKV01. Next base: position 15,850 of record JAFGLH010000246.1, read on the forward strand.
CTGAGTGCGAATCGGCGCATCTCTTTTTCTCGCCTCAGTGGCAAGTTGCGCAGCGGCTGGGGCGCGATTGCCGCCGACGACTTGGATGAATCCACTGAAGCCGAGCAGCGTCTGGACCCGCGCGGCCTGGGCACGTTGGTCCATGCCGTGCTGGAACAGGTCGATTATCGTGGCGATAACGACGTATATCGAATAGTAAGCAATCTTATTCACGAACACCTGCCAACGGAAGAACCTACACATCCTAAGGTGGTTGAATTCATCGAGATGATAGAGCGGTTTTTACGTTCGCCGAGGGCTGCCCAACTGGCAGAGGCAAAAGAAATATATCGGGAATTGGAGTTCCTGCTCTACCGGCCGTCAGCCGGGCGCCGGATTCGCGGGTTCATTGATTGCCTCTATCGCGACGCCGACGATCGCTGGCATCTGATCGACTTCAAAACCGGCGACGACGCGGCGCCGGAGGAGCATGAGGTGCAAATGCTCGGTTACGCGCTGGCCGTCGAGCGGATACGCGGCATCGCCGTGGACGAGTTGGCGCTCTGTTTTCTCCGTTCGGGATCGGAACATGCGTTTCCCTGGGACAACGACGCCCGGCGCCGCGCGGGCGAAATGATCGACGGCGAATTATCCGCGTCCTGATCGCTTGCAAATACATCGCGTACCGTTAACAATTTAGATGCATGCTAAAAATCGTCCCCGAAGAACAACGCCGATTCGCCGTGGAGGTGGTCCGCCGTCTGCGGAGGGCGGGATTCGAGGCATATTGGGCGGGGGGCTGCGTCCGCGACCAGTTGCTCGGCCGCACGCCCGCCGACTACGACGTGGCCACCGACGCCGAGCCGGAGCAGGTCCGCGAACTGTTCGGCCGCCGCCGCACGCTGGCCATCGGCGCCGCCTTCGGCGTGATTACGGTTCGCGGGCCGAGGGGGGCGGGGATGATCGAGGTGGCCACCTTCCGCCGCGATTCCGAATACAGCGACGGCCGACACCCGGACAGCGTGTCGTTTAGCTCGGCCGCCGAGGACGCCTCGCGCCGCGATTTCACCATAAACGGGCTGTTCTATGATCCGATCGAGGAGCGCGTGATCGACTTCGTCGACGGGCGGCGGGACATCGCCGTCCGGGTGGTCCGCGCCATCGGCTCGGCCCGCGAGCGCTTCGCCGAGGACAAGCTGCGGATGCTCCGGGCCGTGCGTTTCGCGGCCGCGTTCGATTTCGCGCTCGACGAGGAAGCCCGCGCGGCGATAGCCGAGATGGCCGGCGAGATACGCGCGGTCAGCCCGGAGCGGATTGCGGTGGAAATGCGGCGGCTGCTGGCCGACGTCAACCGCGCGTCCGCCGTGCGGTTGTTGCTGGATACCGGCTTGGCCGCCGCGATCTTGCCGGAGATCGTGCCCGGCGATGAGGAACAACGGCAACGGTTCGACGGAACGTTGGCGTGGCTCGATCGCTTGGGCGAAGATTGCGGGTTTGCGGCGGCGATGGCGGCGCTTTTGGCGAATCGAGTTGATTCGGACGGGGCGGCGGAAATTGGCCGGCGGTGGCGGCTGTCGAACGACGAGCGGCAGCGCATCTGCCGGCTGATCGAGCACCGCGACGCGTTGCTGACAGCCGATTCGATGCGGTGGTCGAAACTCCAACCGCTGCTGATTTCCGAGGGGATCGGCGACTTGTTGAGGCTGACTGAAACCGCGTCGGCGAAAGGCATGGAAGCGGCGGCGCATTGTCGAAAACTTTTGGAGCAACCGCGCGAACTGCTCGATCCGCCGCCGTTGTTGACCGGCGACGACCTGCTCGCCCGCGGCATTCCTCCCGGGCCGCGATACAAGACCATCTTGCAGCGAATCCGCGACGCTCAGCTTGACGGGGAAATCGAGACGTTTGAAGAAGCGATCGGAATAGTGGAGAGTGGAGAGTGGAGAGTGGAGAGTGAAGGGTAGATTTCCGCATGCGGCTTAGCAATGAACCATTTTTAAGCATAAAATCCGAGGAGTATTCATGGATAAGAAAATCAAGAAGAAGACTCACGTATTGCAGCAGCGGATTCAATCGCTGCGGCAGCAGTTGGCCGGTTCGAGGAAACAGATGGACGATTCCGAGGAGTTGGCCTCGTTGGAGAAGCAACTCGCCGCCGCCGAGGCAGAGTTGGCGAAGCTGAGAGAAATGTAAATCAGCGAGCGGCGGGGAGGGTTGTTCAATCCAGCCATTTCCGCAGCACTATAACCAGCGCCAGCGCCAGAATAATGACCGCGGCGGACAGCCAAGGGTTGATGAGGTAGAGAAGCGGGGCGATGACCGCGGCGCCGAGCAGCAGCCAAATCCAAGCGAACGATCTCGGCTCGGTCGATAATTGATCGGGATCGCCCTTTCGTTCGACCAGCAATTTTCCCACCCGCCGCAGTTTGGCCTCGCGGCGCACGGCGGCGACCAGTTCCTCGGCGCCGGGGTGGTCTTCCAGCAGTCCGGCCAGCGCCTCGGCCTTGCCGTCCTGGCGTCGGTCTTGCAGGAGAGTGACCATCGCCGATTGGGCGTAGATGTCGTTTGGGTTCAGCCGCAGGGCTTTTTGGAGGCTGTTTTCGGCCTCCGCGCGGCGGTGGAGGCGGAACTGGGCCAATCCCAGCGCGGCCCAGGCAGTGGACGATTCGGCGTCTGCCTCGATGGCCTCGCGAGCGGCTTGCTCGGCCGGCTTCGGTCCCCGCTCGGTCGCCATGAACCAGGCGTACTCGCTCAACAGCGCCGGCCGCCGGGCCGATAGCCCGATCGCTTTTTCGAACGACTCTTGGGCGAATCCCAAGCGGCCGGTCCGCCAGGCGGCCATCGCCAACAGTTGGTGTGCGTGGTGGTCGGCGGGGGCCATCTCGACGGCTCGGCGTGCCTCCTCGAAAGACTCTCTCGGGGCATCGGCGCCCAGCAGCGCCTGGGCGCGGATCGCGCTGACCACCGCCCGGTCCGGCGCCAGCGCGGCAAGCTGGTCGCCGATGCCCACCGCGCGGACGTAGTCGCCGTCGTCGAGCGCGGCGACCGCCCGGTCGATCAGATCGCGGATTTCCTGCTCGTCCATGTTTCCGCCCATCGGCAGAGTGTCCGAGCGGAATTTTACCGCGCGTGGCGGAAAATTGACAGGACTGCGCCGACCGCCCCGCCGAACGCGGCCGGCAGGCGCCGTCGGCATGGTATAGTTGAATGAGGTCCCATTATGACGCCGTTGAGACGTTTATCTCGAATCGTCGTGGTTTTGACGATTGCTTCCGCTGTGATCGGCGTCCGGTCCGGCCGGGCAGCGGTCGAGGGAATGATCGAGGTGCGGCTGCCGAAGCTGACCGTCGAAGGGCAGCCGCTCGATTGGAATGATCGGGAGGTCCATCTGCTCGGCCGCGACGGACGTCTCTGGCGGTTCGATCCCGCTGAGGTGATCGAGTATAGGAAGACGGCCGCGCGGTTTCGGGCCTATTCGCCTTCGGAATTGCGGGCGGCGCTGTTGTGCGAGCTGGGCGACGATTACGAGGTCTCCGGCACCGGCCATTACCTGGTCGCCCATCCCCGCGGCCAGCGCGACCGCTGGGCCGAACGATTTGAGGACCTGTACCGCTCGTTCGTCCATTATTTTTCCGTCCGCGGCTTCGACATTCAGCGTCTGGAGTATCCCTTGATCGGCATTGTCTGCAAGGACCGGGCCGATTTCCGCCGCAGCGCGGCCGCCGACCTCAACTTCTCCGGCGGCATCGAGGGTTACTACAACCTCGTCTCGAATCGAATCACGATCTACGACATGGGCGCGGAAGGAGATTCGTCGGATTGGAAGCACAACGCCTCGGTCTTGATCCACGAGGCCACGCACCAAACGGCGTTCAACACGGGCGTGCACGGCCGCGCCAGCCCGCCGCCGACCTGGGCGGTCGAGGGGCTGGCGATGCTCTTCGAGGCGCCCGGCGTGTACGACTCGCGCAATCACACGCGGGCGGCGGATCGGGTGAATCGCGAACGGCTCGCGGCGTTTCGCCGGCTGCTGGCGCCGCGCCATCGACCGGAAATGATCGCGTCGCTGATCGCCTCGGACGAATGGTTTCGCGTTCGGCCGGCGACGGCCTACGCCGAGGCGTGGGCGATGAGCTTCTTCCTCGCCGAGACCGAGCCGCGCAAATACATGCGTTATCTGAAGCTGACCGGCGGCCGGCCCCCGTTCCGGGAATACACGGCCGCCGAGCGGACGGCCGATTTCACCGCCATTTTCGGCGGCGATTGGCGGATGCTCGAGGCCCGCTTCTTGCGGTTCATCGAGGGGGTGGAATAGGCGGCGGCCCGCTTTTTCCGCCCCATGCGGCATAAGCTATATTTAATATCGGGGCATTGTCGCCTCGCCGCCTTCGGAACGATTATGCCGAATGTGCCGGGGGAATCGACGCCTTTTCGCGTCGCGGTCGATAGCAATTAACGGCGGCCATGGATCCATTGCTCCTGCCGACTCCTGAAGCGGAAAACTGGATAGAACGGTTCGCCGCGTCCATTCATGCGGAGTGTCGGCGCGCCCGCGAGTTCCTCGCCGAAAATCGGCCGCGGCTGGAACGGGCCGAAGAGGCCCTCCAACGTTGCGTGCGACCGGCGGAAGACGGCGCCGCGCCGGCGACCGATGCCTGCGACGACTACAGACGCCGCTACGAAATGGCGCTCGATGACCTTCAAGAACTGAAAACCAAGCACGCGGAACTACAGCGACAACTGGACCAAGCCCGCGCGAATCCAGCCGCTCGCGGCGGCGGTCCGGTCATCGACTGGGAAGCGGAGAAGCGCCGCATCCTCGAAGCGCTCGAGTCGGACGGCGACGAGGGCGATGCCGTCAAAAAAGCGGAAAGACAAAAGATCGAGGACGTAATCCATGCCACCGACCGGGCACTCGCCGCAAAGGACCGCGAGCTGGAAGAGCTGCGCCGGAAGTTGCCCCATCACGGCGGCGGCGCGCCAAGCGAAGCCGAGCAGGCGGCCGCCGTCGAGCGGGCCATCGACGCCGACGCGGAAATCAAACGGGAAAGGGAACGGCTCGAACAACTCCAAGTGCAATGGCGGGAGAAGTTGCGCCAGGCGGAGGTCGAGCTGTCGGTGGAACGAGCCGAAATCGCCCGACAGCGGGCCGAGTTGGAGAAACGCAAAAACTCCGAGTCGGGGAACGCCTCGAAGAACATGGTCCAAGGCGAAAAACCCGAGCAACCGGCCAATGGGCGATGGTTGGCGAGGTTGGGACTGACGGAAGCCGATCGCGAGCAGCGCCGCCGGCGGTAACCGCGCGGGAAGCCGCTATCTTGTGGCATGAATTGAACTTGCGCGTGATCTTACGGGCCGCCGCGCGGTGGTTCTCGAAGGACTCCCCCGCCAAAGTGGTGGGAGACTTGTCTGCCAAGGTCATGCCTGCAAGAATGATCTTTGCCATTTACCTTCCGGGAGGACCGCAATTCAATGAAGATCGTGCCCCTCAACTCCAATGTCGTCGTCAAACGTTTGCCGGCCGAGGAGGCTACCGCCGGCAGCATCGTCTTGCCCGACGATGCCCGGGAAAAGCCTCGCCAAGGTCGGGTTTTGTCGGTCGGCGACGGCCGCCGATTGTCCGACGGCTCGCGCGCCGCTTTGCAAGTCGGCGAGGGAGACCGCGTACTCTTCGACAACTACGCCGGCGCGGAAGTGGTGGTCAACGACGAGGAAGCGCTCATTATGAGCGAAGAGGAAATACTGGCTATTCTTCTCTAGAGTCCGGTTGTGGCACAGCCGCCCTCGGCTGTGTAATTGGTCGAAAATTATCGGGCACGGCCGGAGGCGGCTGTGCTGCATACTCGATTCGAGAGGAGGAGCGACATGAGAATTTACCCAATCGCTTTTACCTGTGCTTGGGTGTTGTTTTTAAGCGCGGTTCGTGGGGACGAGGCCGGCGATTACGCGAAGTCGGTGGAGCGGGCGATCGATTTTTTGCGGAACAAGGCCCAAGCGGCCGACGGCTCCTACGCGGCCCACGCCGGGCCGGGCGCGACGGCCGTCGTCACCACGGCCCTCTTGCGGCACGGTCGTTCGCCGGACGACGCCGCCGTGGCCGCCGGCCTGAAATATCTCGAAGGTTTCGTGCAACCGGACGGCGCCGTTTCGGCGAAAGAGAGCGTCCTGAAAAACTACGAAACATCCTTGGCCTTGATCTGCTTCGCCGAGGCCAACCGCGACGGAAGATACGACAAGCTGATCGCCGGCGCCGAGCGGTTTCTCAAGTCGATTCAATGGACGGAGTCTCAGGGACAAAACAAGTCCAATCCCGCTTACGGCGGGGCGGGATACGGCAGACACAAGCGGCCCGACCTGTCAAACACGCAATTCATGATCGAGGCCCTCCGCGCGGCCGGCGCGGAATCGGACGACGAGGCGATACAAAAGGCGTTGATGTTCGTTTCCCGTTGTCAAAATCTGGAGAGCGAACACAACACGCTCCCCTTCCCGGCCAAGAATCCCGACGGCGGGTTTTATTACACCGCCGCCGCCGGCGGTCAGAGCAAGGCCGGCGAGACGCCCGACGGCGGATTGCGGAGCTACGGCTCGATGACCTACGCCGGCTTGAAGAGCATGATCCACGCCGGCGTCGGGGCGGACGATCCGCGGGTCAAGGCCGCCGTGGAGTGGATCCGCCGGCATTACGATCTGAAGAGCAATCCCGGCCTGGGCCAAGCCGGACTATATTACTATTACCACACGTTGGCCAAGGCGCTGGACGCCGCCGGCAAGGACAAGCTTATCGACGCGGCGGGCGTGGCCCACGACTGGCGGCGGGAGCTGCGCGCCGAGCTGCTCGGGCGGCAGCGCCCGGACGGCTCTTGGATCAACGAAAACACCCGCTGGCTCGAGGGCGAGCCGAGCCTCGTCGCCGGCTACGTGCTGTTGGCTCTGTCCTACTGCAAGCCGACGGAGGAGGAGAAGTAACGCCCCGATGGAACTTTTCGAAGCCATTGCCAAGCGACACAGCTATCGCGGCCGGTTTGCCGACGCGCCGGTGCCGCGCGAAGCCCTGCAACGGATCGTGCAAGCCGGCATTCAGGCCCCCTCGGCCAAGAACGAGCAGGTCGTCGCCTTCGCGATCGTCGACGAGCCGGCGCTGCTCGCGGCGATAGCGGACGTTGTCGACAAGCCGGTCTGCCGCACGGCCAAGGCGATGATCGCCTGCGTGGTCGATCCACGGCCCGTGCTGGCCGATATTTCCTTCGCTCCCGAGGACTGCGCCGCGGCGGTGGAAAACATGCTGCTGGCGACGACCGCCCTGGGTTACGCCGCCGTCTGGCTCGACGGAGTGCTGCGGGGCGAGGACCGCGCGGAGCGGATTGGACGCCTATTGAACGTCCCGCCGGGGCGGACGGTCCGCGTTTTGCTGCCGATCGGAGTGCCCGAGGAGCAATGCGTCCAACGCGAAAAACTCCCCTTCGGCAGCCGCGCTTGGTTCAATCGCCACGAGTAATTAGCGACTTCGGTAAAGATCATGGCGCCCGTTGCATTCTTAATCGCGAAATCAACAAACCCAGTCCCATGTCCAAGGAACGCCTCCACGCCGACCTCAGCGCGCTCGGGCAAGAACACCTGCTCGCCTTTTGGGAGTCGCTAGGCGGCGACGAACGTCGATCGTTGATCGCACAAATCGAACGGATTGATTTCGCGATGATCTCTCGTTTGCACGCCGAGCGGGAGCGGCGAAGCGACGCGCTCGAGCTGCTTTCCCGGGCCGAACCGCCGCCGGCGATTCGCCTGGACGGTTTGACGGCCGCGGAAAAAATCGCCGCCCGGCGTCGCGGCGACGAGGCGATCCGCGCCGGACGGGTTGGCGCGGTTTTGGTAGCCGGCGGACAGGGGACGCGATTGGGGTTCGACCGGCCGAAGGGGATGTATCCGATCGGGCCGCTGTCGGGCAAGACGCTCTTTCAGCTTCACGTGGAAAAACTCGTCGCCGCCGCGCGGCGCCACGGCGCCCGCATACCGCTCTATCTGATGACCAGCCCCGCCACGCACGAGGCGACGAGCGAGTTTTTCGCGGAGCACGAGCGATTCGGGTTGCCGGCCGAAGACCTGCTGATCTTTTGCCAGGGGACGATGCCCGCCGTGGACGCCGAGAGCGGCCGGATACTGCTGGAAGACCGCGGTCGGATCGCGCTCGGCCCCGACGGCCACGGCGGCATGTCGGCCGCGCTGCTGGCCGGCGGGGCGTTGGACGACATGCGCCGCCGGGGGATCGAACACCTCTTCTACTTTCAAGTGGACAACCCGCTGGTCGAAATTTGCTCTCCCGAGATGATCGGCCATCACCTGGCGGCCGATTCGGAGTTGACCACGCAAGTCGTGGCCAAGCAGGATCCGCTGGAGCGGGTGGGCAACGTCGTGCTGGTCGACGGCCGGCTGCGCGTGATCGAGTACAGCGACTTGCCCGACGAGGCGGCCCGCCGACGCAACCCGGACGGCGCGCTGAGGTTTTGGGCGGGGAGCATCGCCGTCCACGTCATCGCCGCCGAGTTGTTGCGGCGCACGGCCGATTCGGCCGAGGCGTTGCCGTTCCACGTCGCCCGCAAGGCGGTGCCGCACGTCGATCACATTTCCGGCCGGCGGATCGAGCCGGATGCGCCCAACGCCGTGAAATTCGAGCGGTTCATTTTCGACTTTATGCCCCAGGCCCGCAACGCGATCGTGGTCGAGGTTGATCGGCGCCGGGCGTTCGCGCCGCTGAAAAACGCCTCCGGCGCCGAGCAAGACACACCGGAGATGGTCCGCGAACAAATGGCTGCTCTTTATCGCGATTGGCTCCGCCGCGCCGGGGCGGAGGTGGGCGAGAAGGCGACGGTCGAGATCAGCCCGTTGTTCGCCCTTGACGCGGAAGAGTTGGCGGACAAACTTCCGCCGGACACCCGCATCGTCGAGCCGACCTATTTTCGCTCCGATTGTGGTCCCCATCGCCGCTGAATGTTATATTCTTTTTAGCCGTTTAGCGGCCGTCGACACGACGGCCCTGTTTCGCGGGCTTGTGCCGTCGAGCCGACGGCCGCTAAACATAGGCAAAAACACCAATTTTCGGGGATGGAGGCACAACGCCGATGCCGCAACAATCGGGCGATACGCTTCAACGTGCGATTCAGCAACTCGATCCCGCGCAATCCGACTATGCCCTCCGCTGCGTCGAGGAGATATTGTCCGCCGCCCGCCGCTGCGGCGCCACGGACGTCCACCTTCAGCCGACCGCCGCGAGTTTGGAGGCGAAGTTCCGCATCGACGGCGTGCTGCTGCCGGTTGCCGACTTGCCCGCCCCGGCGGCCGCGAACGTCGTCGCCCGGCTGAAGGTGCTGGCCGGCCTGCTGACCTACCACACCGATCGGCCCCAGGAAGGGCGCGTTCGCTTGCCGCAAGATGAAATCGAGATGCGAGTCTGCACCTATCCCACGCTGCACGGCGAGCGGGTCGTGGTGCGGCTCTTCGCCGGGGCCGGACGATATAAATATTTCGACGACCTCGGTTTGCCGGCCGACGCGTTCGGCCCGCTGAAACGCTTGCTTGGCGAAACCTCCGGCGCGATACTCGTCTCGGGGCCTGCCGGAAGCGGCAAAACCACGACCGTCTACGCCTGCCTCCGCGAGATCGCCCGGGCGTCCGGCGGCTCGCGCTCGATCATTTCGATCGAAGACCCGGTCGAGGCGGCTGTCGAGGGCGCGGCGCAATCGCAGGTCCGGCCGACGGCGGGACTCGACTTAGCCGCGGGGTTGCGGTTCCTCATGCGGCAAGACCCCGAGGTCATCATGGTCGGCGAAATCCGCGACCGCGCCACCGCCGAGGAGGCGTTGCGGGCATCTTTGACCGGACACTTGGTCTTGAGCACCTTCCACGCCGGCAGCGCGGCCGAGACCGTCGGACGGCTATCCGACATGGGCATCGAGCCGTACGTGCTCCGCAGCGGGGTGCTGGCCATTATGAATCAACGCCTGCTGCGGCGTCTATGTACGTGCGCCGAGCCGAGCGAACGGCCCGAAGACCTGCTCGGGCTGGACGTGGCCCGGGCGCGTGTCCCGCGCGGCTGCGAAAAATGCGGCGGGACCGGCTATCGCGGCCGATTACTGCTGGCCGAGATGCTCCCCCTGACCGACGGCGACCTGGCCCGGGCGGTCCTCGACCGCCGCGACACCAAGATTATCGAGCGGATGGCGAATGACTCAGGGATGATCGACCGCTGGGGACGCGCCCGGCGGGCCGTCGAGGAGGGGTTGACCAGCCCGGCGGAAGTCCGCCGAGTGCTCGGATTTTCCGAAAAACATTGAAGGCGGTGAAGGGGACAGGCACATTTTTCGCCCTTGAAAGGACGAAAAAATGAGCCAGTCCCCGGCCCGTGAACGGTTACGGGAATTTTATAGACAAATCGCCGGGCGACGCGACTCTTTATATTCGGGAGCAGGGAGTGGAAGGCCCCGACACCGATCCGCTGTTGCGTGGACTGGCCGCCGGCGACGAGCGGTCGTTCGAGGCGTTGTACGATCGGTACGCCGCGGCGATGTATCGCGTGGCGTTAAAGATGTTGGGGGCCGCCGAGGACGCGGAAGACGTGGTGCAGGAGGTGTTCATGGCCGTTGCCCGGTCGCGGAAAAGCATGGCCGAAGTCCGCGATTTGCAAGCGTATTTGTTCATCTCGCTCCGCCGCGCGGCCGCGCGTTGCGCGGCGCGTCGGGCGCGGATGTTGGCCGTTCGCCGCGCGGCGGCCGACCTGGCGCCGCCGCCCCGGCAAAGGTCCGAGCCGGACGACCCCCGCCGCCGCCGGCTGCAACGGGCACTGCTGGCCTTGCCCGAGGCGCAGCGGGATACCCTGGCCCTGAAAATCGACGGCGGTTTGACGTTCGCGCAGATCGGCAAGGTCATGGACGTCGGCGCGAACACCGCCGCCAGTAGGTATCGTTACGCGATGTTGAAATTGAAAGAGTCGTTAAATGGCGAACTACATCGGTAGGCCGGGTTGAAAACCCGGCGCGGGCGCCATGTGCGCCCATAACAATAGCAATCACTGAATCAACAAACGGCGTTTTAGAGGAAGCATGACAAGCGACAGCGGGCATGTGCCCGACGAGTTTGACCGCGTCGAACGACTCTTGGCCGGCGATGCGCCGCGGGCGCCTCCGCCGGCGCTGCGGCGGCACTTGCTGGGGCTGGTGCGCTTCGAGCTGCGCCGGCAGCGGCGTCGGCGGATGCTGAAGTTCGCGGCTGCCGCCGCCGCCGTCCTGCTGGTAGGCGCGGGTTTTGTAGTCAACGCGATGCACCTCCATTGCCGCCAAGCGAAAACCATGCCGGGCAACACGACCGTTTCCGATGTTGCCGAGCGCCTGCGAATTCTCTCGTCCGACCTGACGCCCATTGACTCGCTGCGTCGGGCGATGCTTACGCAGACGGGCGCGGAGGCCGAAGGCCGGGACGACTTGACCGAGGCGGTCGATATCGAATTGAAAACCGCCGAGCAACCGAGCGACACGGATAAATCCACTCCATGAACGTCGAACAGTTCATTGCGCTAAACGAAGAGATCGCCGCCTTGGCCCGTGCCGGCGTGCCGCTGGACCGGGGTCTGACGGCGTTGGGCGACGAGATGCCCGGCCGGCTGGGGAAAGTCGCCGCCGCGATTGCCGAACGGACCGAGCGCGGCGAGTCGCTCGACGAGGCGTTCCTGGACCAGACGGCCGATCTCTCGCCGGCCTATCAAGCGGTGGTTCGGGCGGGCTTGAAGGCCGGACGGCTCCCGGCCGCGCTCGAGGCGGTGGCCGGCTCGGCGCGGCGGCTGAGCGAGACCTACCGCGCGGCCGTGGTCGCCGTGGCCTACCCGCTGATGATCTTCGCCCTGGTCTGGCTGTCGGCGGTGGTGCTGACAACGGTCCTTGCGCCCCGAATGGCCGAGAGTTTTCAGGCGTTGGAGTTGCCCGGCGGGAGGTTCTACGCCGTATTGGCCGAGATCGGGATTTGGGCCTGGTATTGGGGTCCGGTCGCGCCCGCGGCGGTTGTTCTGTTGATAATTGCTTGGTGGACGGCCTGCCGCCGGGCGGCGCTGATGCACGCCGGCCGCTCGGCCCGCGCGCTGGGCGGAATGCCATGGCTGGGACGGATGCTGCGGTTTTCCCGCGCGGCCACCTTTCTGGAAATCCTTTCCCTGCTGATCGAGAACAAGACTCCGCTGGACGAGGCGGTCTCGCTGGCGGCCGACGCATCGGGCGACCCGCACACCCGTCGCGCCGCGCGGTCGTGGTTGGCTCTGAAAGAAGCGTCGGCCGAATTTCCGCCGCTGTTGAGCTGGTTGATATTTTCCGCCCGGCGGGAGGAAACCTTGCTTCCGTCCTTGAAGCGCGGCGCGGCGGCCTATCATCGCCGCGCACGGCGCCAGGCCGACCTGGTCCGCACCGTGATGCCGGTCGCGCTGACGGTCTTCTTCGCCGCCACTATAACGGCGGCTTACGTGTTGACGATTTTCGCGCCGTACGTGGCGGCGCTATACAAGTTGGGCGAAATCGCGGGAACGTAAACGAATATTGTTGGGGTGGCAGTTGTACTGCCGCCCCTGGATTCACGGTTAATTTCGGGATGGCGGAATATCTGCCGCCCCAACAATGCACAGATGAAATTCCATTGGCCCGGCTTCGATTCGCTGAAGAAACTATCGGCCGAGGACTCGGCGGAATTGGCCGCGCGGATTGCCGACCTGGCCCGATCGGGCTTGCCGTTGGGCGACGGGCTGAGGGCGATGGCCGCCGAGCTTTCCGGACGGTGGACGCATCATACGCTCCACGCGCTCGCCGACCGGCTCGACGCCGGCGAAGACCTGGCCGAGGCGATGGAGGCCGAGGGGCGCCGGCTGCCGGTCTGTCTGCGCGGGGTGGTGTTGGCCGGGCTGCGGAGCGGGCGATTGGCCGAGGCGCTCGATCAATACGCCGACCTCCGCCGCGGCCGCTCGGAGTTGCGCCGCCGGGTGCGGCAGGCGCTGGCTTATCCGTTTTTCCTGCTGGTCGCAATGGCCATTATTTCCCTGGCGGTGAAGTACCTGATCGTCGACGGGTTCGAGAACATATACCGCGATTTTGATACGGACTTGCCCAAGGCGACGGAGTTGGTGCTCGCCGTTTCGGGGCCGGTTGCGTGGGTCATGGTCGCCTTGGCGGCGCTGTTTGCCGCGGTTCCGCTGCTGCTCGCCGTCTCGCCGGAGGCGAGATGGATTTGGCCCGCGCTGTACAAGCTGCCGATGCTCGGCCCGCTGCTTCGTTGGGGCAATCTGTCGCAGTTTTCGCGGCTGATGGCGTTGCTGCTCGAACAGCGGACGCCGCTGCCCGACGCCTTGCGTTTGACGGCGGCCGGGCTGCGCGATCCGCACTTGGCCCACGGCTGCCTGCGGGCGGCTGAGGACGTGGAAGGCGGCGCCGCGCTTTCCGAGAGCATGACGTGGCAGGGACAATTCCCCCTCGGCATCGTCCCGCTGATCCAATGGGGCGAGCGCGCCGCCGCGCTGGACGACGCCTTTCGCGCCGCCGGCGAGTCGTTCGAGGGCCGCATCCAAATGCAAGGCTCCCTGTTGGAGGCCGTGCTTCTGCCGCTGATGCTAATTTTCATCGGCATGTACATGGGTTTAGTGGTCGTCGCGATTTTCATGCCGCTGATAAGGCTCGTAAATTATTTAACGTGGTAAGAACGTGTTTTGAAATTGAAAAATTAGGCCCCTCTCCCTTTGGGAGAGGGGAGATTTTCAAAACACGTTCCTAGAAGTATTTTTCGCACGCGCGCGTTCGAACGCGGACAACAAACATGCCGCAAATAATCGTTCCCATTATGATCGTCCTGCTGTGGTTGCTGTCGCTGGCGGCGATTGTCGTCATCGCCTTCAGGGCCTTGCAGGACGCTGGGGTATATAAATCTTTCTATGAAAATCTCGGTTTTCTGGGAACGCTATTGAGCTTGCCGCTGACGATCGCGATTTTGTTTATGCTTGCGTGGCTGGCGTTGGCCGCGATGATCTTCGTGGGGCCGTTGTGGCTGGTCGTCGTGTTCCTCGGCGTCGATTGGTTTCGCAAGTATCGCACCAGCCGGCAGTACGGGCTGCTGTGGCTGCTGACCGTCTCGGCGGAGCGCGACATGCCGCTGGGGGCCGCGCTGGCGGCCTTCGCCGAGGAGCGGAACGACTCGTTCGGCCGCCGCGCCAAGCGATTGGCCAAGCTGCTCGACGAGGGCGTTTCCTTGCCCGACGGGCTGGACCGGCTGCCGGGGCTGCTGCCGCCCCACGCGCCGCCGATGGTGCGGGTCGGCTGTCAATCGGGCGCGTTGGCCCCGGCGCTGCGCCGCGCGGCCGAAAGCAGCGATTTTAACTCGCCGCTCTGGATGAGCTTGACCGGCAAGTTCGCCTACGTATTGCTATTGGCGCTGTCCGGGCTGTCGCTGGTTGTGTACATGTTGGTTTGGATCGTGCCGAAGTTCA
>JAFGLH010000247.1 GCA_016928165.1 Pirellulales bacterium
CGAAAGCGCTTAGGCGCGGAGTTGAAACTCTACGACCCTGCCGCGACGCACTTTTCCTGGGTGGTCGATTTTCCGATGTTCGCACGCGACGAGGAAGAGCGGACTTGGGTCTCGATGCACCATCCATTCACCGCGCCCCGCGGCAACGACATGGCCATGCTGGACGCCGATCCGCACAAGTGCCGCGCCCAGGCGTACGACCTGATAATCAACGGTTTCGAGGCGGGCGGAGGGACCATCCGCATCCACGACCGGCGGCTCCAGCAAAAGGTGTTCGGACTGTTGGGCATCGACGACGCGGCCGCCCGCGAGAGGTTCGGCTTCCTGCTCGACGCGCTTCAATACGGCGCGCCGCCGCACGGAGGCATCGCCCTGGGACTGGACCGGCTGGTGATGCTCTTTGCCGGTCTGGACAACATCCGCGACTGCATAGCCTTTCCCAAGACGCAGCGGGCCGTGGACCTGATGAGCGGCGCGCCGGGACCCGTCGCCGCCAAGCAACTCGGCGAATTGGGAATCAAACCGGCCGGTTGACGAATCGACCGGCAGGTGAGAGACTGATGTTGTTGATTCCCGTAGGTCAGGTACCCCATACCTGAAACAATGTTTGTGCCCGACACAATAATAGTATTCGTTTTTCTCTCAGATGTCAGGTACGGGGAACCTGACCTGCCTAATGGAGGAGCAAGAAATGGTCAGCGTCGGCCGGTATTTGGTTGTTCTTGCGGGGCTGATGATACTCTCGACGGCCGGATGTCGCGAAAGTGGTAAACCCGATCGGTCCCGGCAAGGCTCAGATACTCCAAATAAACAACGACAAGTCGCCCAACCATTGCAAGACCCCGACGTTGCCCCGATTGCCCAACCGGAAGGCCCTCCCCCGCCGCTGGTGATTCCGCAAGTCGTGATGAGCGACGAGCTTCGCGCCACTTGTCTGATCAACGTCGGCGATGCGATGCCCGAGGCGGAATTGACCGACCTGGACGGCAACGCTCGCAAGCTGTCCGGCCTGTACGGTCCGAAGCTGACCGTCGTATGTTTCTGGACTATCGGCTCTTCGGCCCGCTCGCAACTGGTCGCCGAGGCCGTGCTGAAAGACCTGATGAAGGGGGTCGTGGGGCCATTCGGCGAACGAGGCGTTCGGGTGGTGGCGATCGACGTGGACGACGGCCTCGACGAGGTGAAAAAATACGTTTCCGCGGCGGAAGCGACGTTTCCCCTGCTGCTCGATCCGCGGGGCGAATTCTACGCCAAAATCGCCAAGGAACGAAAAATGCCGCGCACTCTCCTGCTCGACGCCCAGGGCAAGGTGTTGTGGTTCGATGTGGAATATTCCAACACGGCCCGCCGCGACCTGACGCAGGGAATCGAGGCGGCGCTGAATGAGTAAAACGGATTTTGTTCCGCTCCAAGCGGCGCCGATACGACAATGAGCATCGAACAAGCCGACGCCTACCTGAAAATCGACTGCCGGCGCGTAACGGAGATGCTTTGCCGCTTCCTCCGCGTGGAGATTGGCCGAGCGGGTTACGAGAAAGCGGTGTTGGGGCTTTCCGGCGGGTTGGATTCCGGCGTTGCGGCGACGCTTTGCGCCCGGGCATTGGGACCGGAAAACGTGCTGGCCGTCGCCATGCCTTACAAAACCTCCAGCGAGGAAACGCGCCGCGACAGCCGGACGATGATCGAATGGTTGGGCGTCCGCTCCATCGACCTGCCGATCGCCGACCAGGTGGACGCCTACTTCGCCCGCGCCGGCGAGGCGTCGCGGCTGCGCGTGGCCAACAAGTGCGCGCGGGAACGGATGGCCGTGCTCTACGATCAAAGCGCGGCCTTCGGCGGATTGGTGATCGGCACCAGCAACAAGAGTGAAATTCTCTTGGGATACGGCACCCAGTTCGGCGACACGGCTTCGGCGATAAACCCGATCGGCGGCCTATACAAGACGCAGCTCCGCCGCTTGGCCGCCCACCTCGAATTGCCCGAGTCGATTCGCTCCAAAACGCCGACCGCCGATCTGTGGGTCGGGCAAACCGACGAGGGCGAACTCGGATTCAGCTACGCGGATGCCGACCGGCTGATGGCGCTGATGGTCGATCTCCGTTGGCGCCGGGAGGAACTACTGCGGGCCGGCTTTTCGGCCGAACTGATCGAGCGGGTATCGACGCTGATCCGGCGGAACCGCTACAAGCGGCGCATGCCCCGCATCGCCAAAATAGTATAGTCCATCGCCGATGGCTTCGGCTTAGCGGTTGTCCAAGTCCATTGTAGGATGCGTGCTTGCACGCACCGAATTTTGCGAGAAAACTCCCCTGGTGCGTGCAAGCACGCACCTTACTTGATGGTTCCGCAACAGAAACGGCTTGGCGGTTGTTCGGGAATTACTTTGGACTGGACTTTTGCGAATTTGTCCCCTCTCCCGGAGGGAGAGGGGACTTTCGTTTTCGAATTTGCAAAAGTTCGGTTTGGAGTTTTTTCGCGGCCGCCCTCGCCCCCTGCCGCTCTCCCGCAAGCGTGCGAGGGGTGTAATATTTGAACAACTGCCTGAACGAGCGAGTTATTCGGTCGAAGCGAGGAACCGCTTGTCGGCTTCCGAGAGCTTTTCGAGCGGCACGGTAATCACTTTGCCGTTGGCAAGCTCGAGCTTGACGTTGCCGTCCTTCACGCCGATGCACTTCGCCCGGATCTGGTGCTTGCCCGTGCTGTCAGTCCAGGTGCGCATCTTCGAGCGTTCGCCGTTTGCCCCGGCGGTGGTTTTTGCCCCGGGCTTTTTCCCTTCCCTGGCAAGTTTCTTGTCTTCCTCGACGGTCTCCTGCTGGGTGGGGAAGGAGAGGTCGTACTTGATGCCGAGATTCACCCGCAGCACCTCGCGCTGGGTATTGATCTCGCTGGAAATTTGCTTCAGGGCGGCAAGTTCAAACTCCCAATTCAGCCCCCCGAGCGCGGAATGGGCCGTCGCGGAACTGGCGACCCTCCCGCACGATTCGTCGATCTTCTTGGCGATCACCGTGTCGGCGACCACGAGTTCAATCAGGTCGAAATCGACGTTTTTGTTGTCCAAGCTGCTGATCGCGCTGGCGTATTTGCTATATGCGTCGCCATACTGTCTGAAATTGCGGGCGATGAGCTTGTCACGCCGGTTCTTGTTTTTCATCGGGTTTCGGGGATCGACAACGGGCAACTTTTCGAGTTGTCGCTCACAGACCTCCAAGTCTTTGTCCAATTCATTTTTGGCCCGGTTGAGGTCCTTCCAAAATTCGAGGGTCTTTTTTCCGTCGGCAATCATGCCGGGAGCGTGTTTTTCGCGGGGCGGGGGCAAATTGGCGAAGGATTGGACGTTGGTCCCCGCCCCCTCGACGAACTTTTTCACGTGCTCGATGCTGATGGCGAAGTTCATGTTTTGGCCCCTGGGTAGGTGCCAGGTGTTCAGCCCGACCACTTCGCCCTTGGTGTTGATCAGCGGTCCGCCGCTGTTGCCGGGCGAGATCGGCGCGGTCATGTGAATCCAGGTGGCTTCGTCGTCGTAACCGAGGCCCTTGCCGTACAGGTCGAATTTCCCGCCGTACATGTCCAACAACATTTTTCGGACTTCCTTGCCGGGACGGACGGCGGAAACGACTCCCGTGGTGACCGTGTCGGAGATGCCCAGCGGCGCGCCGTAAGCGACCACCGTTTCTCCCTGCCGGGGGCGTTTGTCAGCCATGGGCAAAGGTTTCAGCTTCCTCTTTACCTCTTCCTCGCCTTCCTTTTCCTTGTCTTTGTCCTTTTTTGCCTTGGCGTCTTTTTTATCTTTCTTGTCGCCAAAGATGTCTTTGGGATCGAGCACGATGACGGCGATGTCTTTCGACTGCACGAAGCCGAGGTAACCTAACGCTTTATGGGATTTACCCTTCTCGACGCCGGGAAAGGTGACGCGGATTTCCTTGGCGCCTTCGATAACGTGGTAATTGGTCGCCACCATTCCCTTTTCGTTGACGAGGAAACCGCTGCCGCTGCTGATCCTCTTTCCTTTCTCTAGGACTTCAATCATCGCGACGCTCGGCTTGACTTGCTCGATCAAGGTGGGCAAGTCGAAATCCGCCGCCCGCGCGGTCGATGAGTTCATCAGCCCCAAAGCGACCGTGAGGATGGTAAATATCGACAGCGCCTCGATTCCTTTACGGCTTGCTCTAATAAACATACCGTTACTCCCCGTTTTAAGACCACCGACGGTTAAAAGAGAAGAGACTTTCAGAGTCCCCCTATATTACTCCCGATTGTACTCCCATCGTAAGGATTTTTCAATCCACTTTAACCCAATTGTCGTCGCAGACGATGCGAAGAAATTGCGCCAATAATACCTAAACCTTTTTGCCGCGATAACTTACGTCGATTATGACCTCGTTGTTTATACCAGATTGTGTAATTGCATAAGTAGTTACTGTTGCGGAAAGCTCCAAATCCGTAGGGTGCGTGCTTGCACGCACCTTATTTCGCGGCAAAACCAAGCTGGTGCG
>JAFGLH010000248.1 GCA_016928165.1 Pirellulales bacterium
ACGATTTGAGGAACCGAATGCGTTAATTGCGCACGTTCGGGTCTGTGGGAGCCTCGGGCGGGCAACCGCCCGAGGCCACCCGGTCCAAAACTGCCCAGAACTGCCCCCCAGAACTGCCCACGGCCGAATCCGTCCAATGGCGTCCGCTCCCAACCCTTCGCCGCCTCGGCTTCATGGTCACAAAATGACTTTGCAGTTCTCCTGCCCGTGGCGGCTGCGCTACATTCGCTTGGCCTAATTCTTGAAATTGAACTCGCCGACGGCGGACTGTAGGATTCAGCTCGCCGGAGATTCCGGCCGCTGTTCCTTGGCAATTAGTTTCAATCTTTAGTTGTCAGCTTTCGGAAAGCCGATGGCTGAATGTCGAAAGCCGGTTTCCTCCACGCGGGGGGGGCTAAGAATGGAAATTCACGAAGTTGCTGACCAACTGGAACAGTGGCCGGCGGCAAGAGGTTGGTGGTCGGAATTTTGCGGTTTCGACGGGTTGGCAGCACAACCGCCACCTCAACATTTGACTTCCCGCCTCCCGCCCCCAGCATAAAGTTCGCCTCGACCGACGCCTCCGAGGGGAAAACGGGGGGTATAAATTGGAAATTTGAAGATCTGCTGACCAACTGTTATAGGGTTTTTCCGGTTGTGCCCCCCTTGTCGGTTGTATCCGACGCGACGGTTCCAAGCATGGTTTCTCTAGGGCAAACGGCGCGGTTGGCCGGTGCGAGATTGCTTGGCAAGTGTCGTTACGGTCGATACTTATGACGAGCAGCCACGTTAGTTTAGCGGTCGCCGGCACGGCGGCCCCCCGTTTATTGCCGCAAGCCGTCGCACCGACGGCTGCCAACCATGCTCGAAAACCGCAATCTAAAAACCGACTTCTTCGCGCTGGTGCTGTTGGCCGGGGTAGTGTTTCTGGCCGCGGCGCTGCTGAGCTACGACCCTGCCGACCCTCCCAGCGCGCTGGTCTATCCGCCAAACGACCGGCCGGCGAACGCCTGCGGATACTGGGGCGCGACGGCCGGCCGATTGCTTTTTGAGGGGATTGGGTTGGGCGCGTATTACCTGCTGATTTCATTGGCCGCCTGGGACGTTGCCTTGTTGACGCGCCGCCCGCTCGGCCAGCCGTGGCTGCGGATCGGCGGCTGGTTGATCTCGCTGGCGGGCGTCGCCGCGCTGGCCGCGATGGCCGCGCCCTGGGCCTCGCCCGGACCGGTGATCGGCCCCGGCGGATACCTCGGCGCATTGGGAAAGGCCGTGCTGCAAACCCGCTTCGCCAACATTGGCGCGTACATCATCTCGGCCAGCGCGATCGTCGGCGGGTTGCTGCTGGCCGCCGACTATTCCTTCCTGCGGCTGTTGTTTTGGGTCGTCGGCAAGCCGACTCGCGGCCTGGCTCGCGGCGTGTTGCACGTCTCCACGGCTTACGCCCAAAAAGTACGCGGCCGCTCCGATCTGGAGGGATACGACGAAGACGATTACGAAGACGCCGACGCCCCGGCAGTCCGCGTCTCCGGTCGGATCGCCGACGAGAAGGTCGCGGAACAAGAAAAGGAACAAGACGAAGCCGAGGAGGAAGGGCCGGAGGAGGAACCGAACGGCGGGCGAAGGACGTTCGGAGCGCGGGTGGGAATCAGCCGGCCAAAAAAGGACCAAAAGAAGGTCCTCGAAGAAATGGACGACGAATCCGAACTGGGGCCGGACGCCTCGGATTACCAGTTGCCGGCGATGGAGTTGTTGCTCGAGGGCGAGTCGGTCAACCACGACCGGCAGGAAAAGGAGGTCCGCCGCAAGGCCCGGCTGTTGGAAAAAACCTTCCTCAACTTCGGCTTCAACATCCGCGTGGTGGAGATTCAGACCGGCCCCGTCATTGCCCAATATGAGGTCGAGTTGGAGGCGGGCCTGCGGCTCAGCCGCATCACCGGCCTGGCCGACGACCTGGCCATCGCCCTGCGCGTGCCGAGCGTGCGGATCGTGGCCCCGCTGCCCGGCAAGAACACCGTCGGCATCGAGGTCCCCAACCAGCAGCGGCAGATCGTCCGCCTCCGCGAGGTCATGGAGGAAGTCGGCGACGGGACGCGGAAGATGCGCATCCCGCTGTTCCTGGGCAAGGACGTGTCGGGCGAGCCGCTGGTCGTCGATCTGACCACCCTGCCCCACCTGCTGATCGCCGGTCGGACCGGCACCGGAAAGAGCGTCTGTCTGAACTCGATCATCGCTTCCATGCTGATGACCCGCCGCCCGGACGAGGTCCGCATGTTGATGATCGACCCGAAGATGGTCGAGCTTAGCCCTTATCGCTCGCTGCCCCACCTGATGCACCCGGTGGTGACCGACATGCGCAAGGCGGAGGCGATCCTCGGCTGGGCGGTCGAGAAGATGGAGGAACGCTACCACATCCTCGCCCGCGCCGGCGTCCGCCACATCAGCGCCTACAACCAACTTGGCGAGGAGGAATTGTACGAGCGGGTGCGGCCGGAGGACGAGGAGGAGCGCCGCCATATCCCCACGCACATGCCATACGTGGTCATCGTGGCCGACGAGTTGGCCGACCTGATGATGACCGCCGCCAAGGAGGTCGAGGGCCACATCATCCGCCTGGCGCAGAAGAGCCGCGCGGTCGGCATACACCTCGTGCTGGCCACGCAGAAACCGACCGTTGACGTGATCACCGGGTTGATTAAGTCGAACCTTCCCGCCCGCATCGCCTTCCAGGTGGCCAGCCGCACCGACAGTCGCGTGGTGCTCGACGAGATGGGGGCCGACCGGCTGCTGGGCAACGGCGACATGCTCTTCCTCTGGCCCGGCACCAGCACATTGATCCGCGGCCAGGGCACGTTGCTCGGCGACGACGAAATCTCCCGCCTGATCTCCGCCGTGGCCACCGACGAGCCGCAGTTCGTCAAGGAACTCGTGCAGTTGAAAACCAGTTTCCCCAACGGAGAAAAAAATAAATTCAGCGACCGCGACGAACTTTACGAAGCGGCGATCGACGTGGTGGTCCGCGAGCGGCGAGGCAGCGTGTCGCTGTTGCAGCGTTCGTTGGGCATCGGCTACGGGCGGGCCGCCCGGCTGATCGACTTCATGGCCGAGGACGGCATCGTCGGCCCATACAACGGCTCGCAGGCCCGCGAGGTCCTCGTCGATCTACAGCAGTGGCGGCAAATGACAAATCCGGGAGAGCCTGAGGCCGATCCCGTTCCGCCCAAACCGCTCCGCAACAGCCGGATGGCGGGCGACGAATCGGAGAATGGAGAGCGCGAAGAGTATGAAGAGGATGAATACGAGGAGGACGAAGACGAATTCGATGAACAAGAGGACGAACCGGACGATGATGAAGAGGAATTAGACGAAGACGACGAAGACGAGGAAGACGATGAAGACGATGAAGACGAGGAGTACGAAGAGGACGAGGATGAAAAGTATGAAGAGGCGGCAGACGACGAAGAAGAGCCTGCTGAACCGAAGCATCCCGCGAAATCAAAATCTACTCGCCGCAAGTGGCGGGCGGAAAGCGCGTAGCCGACGGTTTTGTTTTTATCTCATCGCTCCAAAGGGGCGGCCGCTCTTCCAGCCCAGGGCAATGCCCTGGAAAGATGAGATATTTGCGGCCTCCGACCTCGGCTCTCCAACCTGCGACTATCGCCGATAACCGTCGTTGGGCGGTTCAGCCAACACGTCGGGGCGTCCGCTGTCGGGCAAATACAGCTTTGTGCCCGGCGTGATGTAGTTGAAATCCTTGCCCAGCACGTCGCGGTTCAGTTCGTAAATTTCAACCCAGCGGGCCGCCTTGCCCAACTCGTAGCGGGCGATCTCGAAGAGCGTGTCGCCCTCCGCCACCGTGTAGGTCCGGCCGGAATGGTAATTGCGGCGAGTGCCGACGTTGCGGGTGCGGTCTTGGAGCGTTTCGCGCCGGCTCGGTTTCGGACAGAGGTCGGGATACGCCTTTTCGAGCTGCTCGACGGTCGGGACCACGACCAAAGCGCCGGGTTGCAGCTTGCCCTCGTCGTCCATCTTGTCGCGATTGTGCTCCATCAACGCCTTGTAGTAGGCGCCGGCGCCGTAGAGCTTTTCGGAGATCGTCCAAAAACTGTCCAGCGGCTGGACCTCGTATTTGCCGTCCTTGAGCGCCGCCGGCGGCGAATCGAACGCTCGGTGGCCGTCGCGGCGCCGCGGCCGCTCGTCGTACGACGGCGACGGACGACGCTGGTTTTCCGAAGACCCGTGCTGAGATGCGGGCGCCGCTTGATCGGCTTGCTCGCTCGCGTCGGAGTAGGAACGATCGGGATAGGATTGATCGGCTGGGGCAAATCGCCCCGCGTCGTCGTAGCGGCCCCGTTCGCGGTAAGGAGGCAGCGGCGGCGGGGCTTCGGCGGCGGAACTGTAGCCGCTCGGCTCGGCGCGGTCGACCGACTCCTCGCCGTAATTCGGCCCGCGCCGTTCAGGCTGCTCGGCGGTCGAGGGCCGGCTCGCGTCCGCCGGCTCTTCGCTTTGGAGCGGAGTATGGTTGCCCGCCGTAAAGGGATCGCGCGACCGGTTGTCGTATCGGTTGCCCGGGTTCGGCTCGGGCGGCAACGGGGGCGGAGAGATCAACACCGGCCCTTCGCCCTCGACCGGCTTCGCCTTGCCTTCGTCCGAAGCGCTTTTCCACTGGTCGAAATCGTTGCCCACCGGCTTCGGCGGCGTGTCCGATCCGGATTGGGCCACCAACACCTTGGGCGAATCGACGCCGCGAGGTTCCGGTTCGTCAAGGGATTCGGGGAAGAGGTCTTCGTTAGGCTCGGCGTCCTGTTGTTGACTATCGTCCGAGTCCTGGACGGCGGCGGACGCAAGCCCTTCGCCGGGGCTTGCGCCGACGAGCTTATACGCCATCACGCCGACGAAAACCAGCAGCAACGCCAGAATAACGACCACGCCGATCTTGGCTTCCCTGCCGAAGCGCGACGATTCGACCGCTTGCTCTTCATCGTTCATTTTATGGCCTCCGTGCCGAAAGAAATTGTCAAAACGACGCCAAGTTCCCGCGCGAAACATGGGAGCCGGATGTTATATTCGTTCCGCGACCCGCAGCTTCGCGCTTCGCGAACGGGGGTTCGCGGCCAATTCCTCCTCGTCGGGACGCAGGGGCTTGGGCGTCAGCGGCCTCATCCGCTCGTCCGTCCGAAACGCCTCCTTCACTCGCCGGTCTTCCAGCGAATGAAAACTAATAACGGCCATCCGTGCCGAGGTCTTCATGCAATCCGGTATTCTCCGCAGGGCGATTTCCAACGATTTCAACTCGTCGTTGACCGCGATCCGCAGCGCTTGAAAGGTGCGCGTGGCCGGGTCTAGCCGCTCGCCGTGGGGGCCTTTCGGCACGCTGCAACGCACCAGATCGGCCAACTCGCCGGCCGTCTCGATCGGCCGCTCGCGCCGACGGCGGACAATCGCGCGGGCTATCCGCCGGCTGTATCGCTCTTCTCCATATGTGGAAATCAGCCGCGTCAAATGTTCTTCGCTAAGTCGATTGATCAAGCGTCGGGCCGGCTCGCCGGACATCGCGTCGTACCTGAGGTCCAACGGTCCGTCAGCCGAAAAACTGAAACCGCGCTCCGCGTCGGCCAACTGATCGCTCGACAACCCCAAGTCCAGGAGAACTCCGTCGACCGGACCGACGTTCAGTTGTTCGAGCACCTCCGGCAAGTCGCAATAATTCCCTTTCACCAACTCGACCGGCAATCCTCCCAACCGCCGCCGGGCGACGTCGACGGCCGTTTGGTCCCGGTCGACGCCGATTATCAAACCTTCCGCTCCGACCGCCTCGGCCAACGCGCGGGCGTGTCCTCCTCCGCCGAGCGTTCCGTCGACCAACACCGCGCCCGGCCGGGGTTGCAGCCAACGGACCACCTGGTCCAACAACACGGGCACGTGCGCCGATGGCGACTCGGTCATTTTTCGCGGCCCGCCGATAAGTTATGTCATTGAAAAGCACCCTCCCTCGAGCGCGTCCATGCGCCCTTGCGAGGTCGAGTGCCGGCGATCGACTAGATTTTCTGTCAAGTCTCTCGCTCTTTCGCAACGGATCGACTTCCTTGCTCCCCATCCGCGAGGTCCGATTTCACCCCGGCTGAAGGTGAAATTCGGCGCCGATCAGGTGGCCTCGGATCGGCGCCGCCGACCTCACGCTCGGCGAAAAAATAATTTCTCCTTGGCCGTCGTGCCGACGGCCGCTAACTGTTTGGATGGCCGATCACCGGAATGCGGCCTCGGCGATCTCGTCGTATTTATCTCGCCGTTCGGACAGATACGATTTCCATCGCTCGGCGGCCCAAAGTTCCACGTGATCCTGTACTCCCAACAGCACCACTTCCTTTTCCAACCGCGCCAATTCGGCCAACTCGGCCGGAATACGCAGCCGCCCTTGCGAATCGAACTCCACGCGCTGTGCCCGGGCGTAAAACAAACGCGTAAATGTCCTCACGTCCTGACGGGTCGGCGAGGATTGGGCCAAACGCTCGGCCAATCCGGCAAAAGCATCCTCCGTGTAAAGCGCCAACGACTGATCGGTTCCCGGCGCAAGGTACAAAGCCTGGCGGCCATCCGCTTCCAAGGCCTCCCGGAGCCGGCGGGGAATTGCCACTCGCTGCTTCTGATCGATCGAGCGGCTGAAAATTCCAGTCAGAAGCATGAATCACCATAAATCCCCACATGGCCCCACGAAGTCCCAAAGATACCGATTCGCCGAGGCGGACACAAGACGAATTTTTCGACCGATTTCATGCCTCCGCTTGCAGTAGTATTCGTAGATTCCAACCTGGAAAAGACTTCCAACGACCAGTCGCGTCGCAAGTGATTTTTTCGTTTTTTTATTAGCCCTCCACCAATGATTCCCAGACGCTCTCGTATGCTCCGACCATGCGGGAAATATCAAATTGGTCCTCTACGCGATGGCGGTTTTCATGCCCTATGTGGGTAGCGAGTTGGGGGTCGTTCATCAGCCTAACTATTCGCTCGGCAAGGAGTTGCGAATCGCCGTGGCGGACCGTTTGCTGGTCGGCGACGGGACCGAGCAATTCGCGCACCCCCTCGACATCCGTGGCAACCACCGGCAAACGGCTAGCCATCGCTTCCAGCACGACATTCGGCATTCCCTCCCAACGCGATGGGAGAACCAACAGGTTGGCGGCGGCAAGTATCTCTGGCACGTTGGGCCGCCATCCCGCGAAATGGACTTGATCGGAGGCGGTTCCGACGTCCTTGACGGTCTTTTCAAGTAATAATCGCAGGGGACCGTCGCCGACAATCAGCAATTCGCAATCCGAGAGACGGCCCAACCACAAGGGGGCCGTTTCCATCAGCCACGCAACGCCCTTTTGCTCCTCCAATCGGCCGACGAACACGACACATCGTCGGCCGGGAGGGATGCCGAACTCCCGCAAATCGGCCGGTTTCTCCGCCGGATATTTTTCCAGGTCAATGCCGTTGGGGATGACCACTAATTTTTCGGGCGGCAGCCTGCCGCGATGGGCTGAATAATCGGCAACGGATCGGCTGACACATACATGCCTATCCACCCAACGATCTGTCAGTCGATCCAGCCATAAGTGCCAGTGCGAATCACGCTCGGCTACGCGGATGCCGGATGCTACTCTCGGAACTCCGGCGCGCCTGGCGGCGATGCGGCCGACGAAGTTTGCATGAAACAGGAAGGTTTGGATGATTTGTGGTTTTTGCTCTTCCAGCAGCCGACGCAGTCTGCGAACAACGGTGGGGAATTGCCGCCAACTCCGCCCGCCGAGGAATTGGACCTCGACGCTAGCGTCCAAGAGTTTCGGCAAACAAGAGGTTTCTTTCCGCTGCGGCGGCGGAGAAAGGGAGTAAACAACCGGGTCAAAGCGGCGACGATCAAGGCGGACCGCCAATTCGGTTAGACACCGCTCGGCCCCGCCGGCGTCTAGCTCGGTAATACACAGGGCGAGCTTAATTCGGGCCATAATTACTACCCACCGTCCCCCCTGCTACATTCGGCGAAAGAGGCTTATACTCGTTTCCTTTGAGAGGGTAAAGCTCACAATGTCGGAACTGGACAAATACGAATACGAATTGCCGAAGGAATTGGTAGCCCAGTCTCCAGCCATATCCCGCACCGACGCTCGATTGCTAGTGGTCCATCGAGACCGCAACTGTTTGGAGCATCGCTTCATTCGCGATCTTCCCGAATATCTTAACCAGGGAGATTGTTTGATAATAAACGACACGCGGGTCATACCCGCCAGACTGGTGGGTCGCCGCCGCAACACGGGCGGCCGTTGGGAAGGGCTTTTCCTCGAGGCCAGCCCCGACGGTCTGTGGCGAGTAATCTGCAAAACACGAGGAAAACTGAAGCCGGGCGATTCGGTTGCATTGATGAGCAACGCCGGCAACGACGACGTGGAACTGCAACTTACCATCCAACAAGGCGACGGAACGTGGATCGCACGTCCGAAGGCCGAGGAAGACGCCTTGTCGTTGCTGGAGCGAGTGGGTCGAGTGCCGTTGCCCCCGTATATCCGCAAAGGGGAGATGGTCGAAAGCGACCGGGAACAGTATCAAACTGTATTTGCCCAAATCCCTGGGGCGGTGGCTGCGCCGACGGCCGGCCTGCATTTTTCCACGTCCTTGCTCGATCGATTGGCCCGTCAGGGTGTGGAAATTTGCCCTCTGACTCTTCACGTCGGTCCCGGCACGTTCCGTCCCATTTCTGCCGAACGGCTGGCCGACCACCAAATGCACTCCGAATGGGGTTCTATCGAAAAACAGACAGTCGATCTAATCACCGACTGCCGTCGTCGGGGGGGGCGAGTGGTGGCGGTAGGCACCACTACGGTCCGGCTGTTGGAGACCGCTTCGGCCAGCGGCGAGCTAATGCCGTTTTCCGGTCATACAGAATTATTTATTCGTCCGCCGTACAAATTCCGCTCAATCGACGCGCTTTTGACCAATTTCCACCTGCCGCGGACAACACTTCTGGTGCTGGTGCGAACTTTTGGCGGCGAGGAATTGATTCGCTGGGCCTATGAAGAGGCGATCAGCCAGCGATACCGTTTTTTCAGCTACGGAGATGCGATGCTCATAATGTAGCCGAAAATCCGCTAAAAACGGTGCAATCCCTAAGCGTTCTTGCCGATACCTGATACAAGCGCGTATGGCGATCTTACGTCAAAACCACGCCAGGGCGGGGTGTGCTGGGGGGTCGGCTCGCCAAACTATCAGGAGCCACGCAACATGCAGATCAAAGTATACGTTCCCAAAATGATCGAAATTCCCAGCGAATACCTGCCGGCCTTGGCCAAGCGGGCCGCCGACAGCCTCGGCGACCGCTCGCCGGAGGTCTCCGCGACGCGCGGCCACCTGGTCAGACAGGCCGTGCAGGACGGGTTGCTCCGCGAGTTCGACCCGTTGATTGGCGAAGACGGAACGGTCGATTTGGTTTGCGATCCTGGCATGGAAATTCCGCTGGAGTTCGACAATCGCACGCTCAGCATAGCGGAATTGCTCGACGCCTTGCAGTTCAAGCAAAATTGGCCCGATGCGGAAGCCGTTGGCGAGGCAGCCTAATTAGTTACTGTTGCGGAAAGCTCCAAATCCGTAGGGTGCGTGCTTGCACGCACCTTATTTCGCGGCAAAACCAAGCTGGTGCG
>JAFGLH010000249.1 GCA_016928165.1 Pirellulales bacterium
AACTTCGGTTTTTCATGCGCCAACCGCCCTCACCCCCGACCCCTCTCCCGCTTGCGGGAGAGGGGAGTAATTATTGAACGGCCGCAAGGGAGAGGGGACTAATTTTTCAATTTCAAAACACGTTCCAAGCTAAGACATGCCTTTTCAACTTCGACACACACTATCCAACCCGATACTATTTCCACCCGCGACGGCTATATATAATAATGTATTGTCGCGTTGCTGCAAGGAAGCGGCGTAATGGTAACCGTTCATGGGCCGGTGACTGGCACATAATTCGCGCTTTCAAGGGCGAATTATGCCCTTCACCACCGTGTCGGGCGAGGGGAGGTTATTTATTCCCGAACGCGGACGTGGAGGCGGCGGGTGGCCGTGCGGCCTAGAGCGTCGCTGGTGCTCGCCGTGACGATGTAATCGCCCGGACGGGCGAAACGATGGGTGGTAAATGAGTATCCGTCCGGGGCGTGTTGCGAGTTGTCGAGGTTCGACGCGACCGCGACCGGAGGCGTGCCGTCGCCGAAGTCCCAGGTGTCCTTGCTCGGTCCGTCGCGGAACCCCCGGCAGGAAAACGTGACCTCGTCGCCCGTGCGGACGCCGAGCGAAGGGTGATAGTTGGCGTCGATTCCGAGTTCCAATTCGTTGCTCTCCGCGTCGTGCACGCGCACCTGGGCGAAGTCGTAATCGAAGCGACCGTCGTTGGCGGTGACTTTGACGACCTCGCTGTATGTGCCGGGGCGGTCGTAGACGCGCTGGACGGTCGGGCCGTCGGCGGTCGTGCCGTCGGAAAGTCGCCAGAGGTATGATTTTACGCCGCTTTCGGCCCAGGAGCGGGTAGCGTCGAGCGCGATCTTCTCGCCGGTCTTGGCGCGATGGATCGGCCGGGCAACGGCGATCACCTTGGGCTTGTATTGATCGCGGTAGGCTTGCCAGAGGAATGCGTAGGAGTCTTGCACGCCCCACTTGCCCGATGGCTGCAATGCGCGGACGTCGAAGTGCAGGTGCGACCATCCGCCGCTGGCGCCTTCCTTGCCGACCAGGCCCACGCGCTGCCCCTGGACGACCTTCGCGCCGACGCGCATCGCCGCATCGATTTCCTTGAGATGGCTATAGCGGTAGAACCAGCCGCGGCGGTCTTTCAGATAGACGACGTCGGCCCGTTTTTCCACCGGCGGCTCGCAGCCGGGCATCGCGTCCAATCCGCAGGAGGCGACGACGCCGTCGATGGCCGACAGCGCCTCGGTCATTCCCTCCGTCGCGCCGAAGTCCATTCCGGCGTGATAGTAATACCAGCCGCCGGCGTAACTCATTTGCTCGTTGCTGAACCAGGTCATCGCCCCCATCCACCGTTGGCGAAGGGGGTAGGTGAACGTGCCGGGCGCGATCCAGGGAGAGTCGCCGGGCCAGACCCTCAGCCGGGCGTCGCCGGCGAGGTTCCAGAACTCGCGGACCTTTTCGCCGGGATAATCGCCCGTCACCGGACAGTCGATCTGCACGCCGCCGACGGCCGCCGGCAACCGATAATTGCCGCTGTGCAAGACGATGGTTTCGCCGTTGACTTCCACCGTCGCCCGCGAGTCGTTGATCATGTTCAAGACGGAATCGCGATCGGATTTCACATCCAGGAGACGGACTTCGGCGGTCGTGCCGTCGGGGAGTTCGACTTTTCGGGCCTCGCCGAGTTTCAGATCGACGACGGTGAAGAGCAGCTTTTCAACGTCCTGCTGTTTGTTTTGGGCGTCGGCGTCGGAATACGTTTGGCAGGGAAAAACGACAGAGAGCAGTACGGCGGAAACACAAGCGGCAAACGATTTTCGAGAAAACATCTTCGGCGTATCCTTTCGCGGTTGCGCTTGGCGATGATGCTGCGGACAATCAGGTACGGAGAAGCTGCGCTTACCCAGCAACCGTTCACGGACCGGGGACAGGCACATTTTTCGCCCTTGAAAGGGCAAAAAATGTGCCTGTCCCCTTCACCGCCGAGGGCTCGGGATAAACGACTTAGGGACTCTAACAAAACCATGCCGCCCTCATCCCTAACCCATCTCCCGCTTGCGGGAGAGGAGAGTATTGTTAGAACCGCTAGGACAACCGCTAACCGGTGTAATTCCGCTCGGCTTTGTCCCAATCGACGACGTTCCACCAGTCGGCGATGCTATCCGGGCGGCGGTTCTGGTGTTTCAGGTAATAGGCGTGCTCCCAAACGTCGACGACCAACACCGGCTTGCGGCCGAACATCAAGGGCGTATCGTGTCCGGGAGTGGTTTCGATTAGCAGCTTGCCGTTTTTCTCCGCGCTCAGCCAAGCCCAGCCGCTGCCGAACACCCCCACGGCCGCGGCGGCGAACTTTTTTTGAAGCTGTTCGAAGCCGCCGAAGGTCTCGTCGATGGCCCCGGCCAGCTTGCCGACCGGCCGCCCGCCGCCGTCGGGACTCATCGTGGCGAAGAACAGGTCGTGGTTGACCACCCCGCCGCCGTTGTTGCGGACCGCCGTGCGGACGTCCTCGGGCACCTGGTCGAGATCGGCGAGCAGTTCGGCGATCGGAAGGGTATGCAGCTTCGGGTATTTTTCCAAGGCGGCGTTGAGCTTATCGACGTAAGACTGATGATGTTTCGTGTGGTGGATTTCCATGGTGCGGGCGTCGATGTGCGGCTCCAACGCGTCGAAAGCGTAGGGCAATTTCGTCAGCGCGTACATTTTTTGCTCCTTATTTCGGTTGATGGGGTCCTCGTCGCCCGGGGAGCATGACGCCAAAGGCGCGAAAGCGATTGCGCCTGCCCCGCCGACGGCGGCCTGAATGAAGTCGCGTCGTTTCATCGCGCGGTCCTCGCCAATAAGATATACGATGGAACCTTGTGGGCATTATATCCGCCGCTTGCCCGAACAGAGAAGGGGGCGCGTCAATGAGATGTTCACAAAAGCGATTCGATCCCTATAATGGACACTTGGCAAGGGACCACCGCAATGGCCGAGAATCAGCCGCCGAGCCTGCAATCTATTTTGCCCCGTTTCGGGTTAAGCTCCTTCCGCGAGGGGCAGGAGCGGGTGATTTCCGCGGTCCTGGCCGGTCAGGATTGCCTGTGCGTGATGCCGACCGGCGGTGGAAAGAGCCTTTGCTACCAGTTGCCCGCCCTGGCCGTCGATGGTCTGACGCTGGTCGTCTCGCCGCTGATTGCCCTGATGAAGGACCAGGTGGACCAGTTGCAACGTCTGGGGCTGCCGGTCAGCTTCATCAACAGCACGCTGCCGGCCGCCGAGCAGTACGAGCGGCTGGAGCGGATGGCGGCGGGCGAGTTTCGCCTGGTCTACGTCGTGCCCGAGCGGTTCCGCAGCGGCCGGTTTCTCGAGGCGGTCCGCGCCGTGGGCGTCAAGCTGTTGGCGGTGGACGAGGCCCATTGCGTGAGCGAATGGGGGCACGACTTCCGCCCCGACTACGCCCGGTTGGGATACTTTCGCCGCCTGCTGGGTTTCCCGACCACGATCGCGCTGACGGCCACGGCCACCGACCGGGTCCGCCGCGACATCGAAGAGCTGCTTCTGCTCCGCGATCCGAAGACGTTCATTACCGGCTTCGCCCGGCCGAACTTGTACTACGAAGTCCGGTCGTTGTCGCGCGAGCGGCAGAAGCCCGAGGAACTGGTCGAGTTTCTGGGGCACGCGCCCGGCTCGGGCATCATCTACGCCTCGACCCGCAAACGGGCCGAGGAAGCCGCCCAACTCGTAGCCGAGCGGACCGGGCGGCGGACGACCGTCTACCACGCCGGCCTGCTGCCCGGCGAGCGAAAAAAGGCCCAGGAAGACTTCATGCGCGGGCGGGTCGAGATCGTCGCGGCCACCAACGCCTTCGGCATGGGCATCGACAAGGCCGACGTCCGCTTCGTCGTCCACTACAACATTCCCGGCAGCATCGAGGCGTATTATCAGGAGGCGGGCCGCGCCGGCCGCGACGGGCAGCCCTCCCACTGCCTGATGCTCTTTCACTACTCCGACAGATACATTCAAGAGTATTTCATCGACAGCGATTACCCCGATCGCGAGTACGTTCAAGCCGTGTACGAATTCCTCCGCGAGCGAGAGGAAAATCCCATCGAGATGACCCAGGACGAGGTCAAACAGGAACTCGGCCTGCCGATCGGCGCCGAGGGGGTGGGAAATTGCGAGAAACTGCTCGAATCGGCCGACGTGCTGGAGCGGCTGATCGCCTCGCAAAACATGGCCGCCGTGCGGATCGACAGCGACCTGCCCACGCTCGTCGACCTGTTGCCCAAACAGGCCAAAACGCAGCGCAAGGTGCTGCAATCGGTGGAAAAGCTGGTCGGCGCCCGGCGTCAGGAACTCGTCCAGTTCCAAATCCGCAACCTCTCGGCCGCCAAAGATTTGGACCATGCGTCGCTGACCCGGGCACTGCACGAATTAAACAAGCTGCAATCGTTCACCTACGTCCCTCCGTTCCGGGGCCGGGCGATACGCATGATCCGCCGCGACCTGGAATTCGATCAGTTGGAGATCGACTTCGAGACGCTCGAACGCCGCAAGGCGATGGAGTTGGACAAACTCGATCGGCTGATTCGCTTCGCCCAGGGCGGCGCCTGTCGGCAGCGGGAGATACTCCGCTATTTCGGCGAGGAGAATCCGTCCCCGTGCGGCCACTGCGACAACTGTTCCAGGGCGCGAAGGACGCGGGGCGAGGGGCAAGGGCCGGCCGGTTCTCAAGTCTCCCCTCTCTCTTTGGGAGAGGGGGCGGGGGTGAGGGCCGATGCGCTCGATGGCAAATTATTGGAGGTCGTCCGCATCGTCCTCAGCGGCGTGGCCCGCGTCCAAACCCGAAAATTCTCCTGCAGGAAAAATCTCATCGCCAAAATGCTCTGCGGCTCGAACGACTCGAAGGTGAAAAAGCTGCGGCTGGACAAACTCAGCACCTTCGGACTGCTGAAGCGCCTGACGCAACAGGAGGCCGTGGAATTGATCGACGCCTTGGGCGCGGTCGGCTGTTTGCAACAGGTGGAGATCGACCGCTTCCGGCCGGTGGTCGAACTGACCGAGTTCGGCGGCGAGGTGATGCGCGGCCGGGCGTCGCTCGACGGATGCCCGCCGCTGTCGAGAACTTTATTGTTGAAGCTTGGCGGTGGCGCCGTTCGACAAGGGGCTAACGCTTCAGCGGCCACTAATACCGATGTGAGAGTTAAACAAGTTGGCGCGGCAGTTGAACTGCCGCGCCCAGATAAGGCTCCCGACTCTTCATATTGGACCCGCCGATTGCTATCGGCCGGCTTCACGATCGAGGAGTGCATGGCCATCCGCGGCCTCAGCCGCGAAACGGTCGAGTCCCACGCCGCGGCGGATTCCTAGCCGGCCGTTATATTTTTGGAATAATTACGCCCAGTCTTGGTAGGTCAGGTACTCCGTACCTGACATTGCATCTGTCGCTCCAATAAGGTTGTCAGGTACGGGGTACCTGACCTACGACTGGCCACTTCTGGGGTCGCAAGGCGTTGGGCGGGCGGATATAATGTTTCGCTTCAAGAGACATTCTTAAACTCGTTTTCCCAGCAGGTCCACGATGAAACTGGTTGAACAGCCCGCGGCGCTTCAAGCGCAATCTATAACGGCATTTGGACTTACGGCCGACAATCAATACGACAAGTGCGTGGCCTTGGCCAGGAACCTCTGGTGGAGCTGGCACGCCGACGTAATAAACCTTTTCCGCGACCTAGATCCGATCCGCTGGCGCCAACTAGACCACAATCCGATTGCGCTGCTCTCCGAGTTCACACCCGAAAGGCTCGCCATGCGGGCCGCCGAACTGGTCCTCCACAGCCGAATCAACCAGGCGTACCGACGCTTGAAGGAGTACTTAAGCGAAATTCCTCCCTGGGGCAGGACGCACGCCGGCGTGCTCGGCTCGAAGCCGGTCGCCTATTTCTCCCTCGAGTTCGGCGTACACGAGTCGATTCCCATCTACTCCGGCGGACTCGGGGTCCTTTCCGGCGACCACATCAAGAGCGCGAGCGGATTGGGCGTTCCGCTGGTGGCCATCGGACTGTTCTACGACCAGGGCTACTTCAAGCAGCAACTGGACATCAACGGCTGGCAGCACGAAGAATATCTCAACACGAAGGTCGAGAACCTGCCCATGGAGCCGGCCCTGGGCGCCGACGGAAAGCCGATCACCGTAAGCATCGACACCCGCGCCGGCAAGCTGCTGGCCAAGGTGTGGCTGATGTACGTCGGCCGGGTGCTGCTGTTGCTGCTGGACTGCGACGTGCCGAGCAACAATCCCGAGGATAGGGAACTGACCTCCCGGCTTTACGGCGGCGACAACCGCACCCGCATCCGCCAGGAAATCGTCGTCGGGGTGGGAGGCGTGAGGGCGCTGAAGGCCATGGGCATACTGCCCGGACTGTATCATCTCAACGAAGGGCACTGTTCGTTCGCCATTTTGGAAGCCATCCGCACGAGGATGAAGGACGATGGAACGGGTTTCGACGACGCGCTGCGCAACGTCGCGCAGCGGACCGTCTTCACCACGCACACGCCCGTCCCCGCCGGACACGACCGCTTCGACCGCAACCTGATCGAGGAGCACCTCGGCCCCTTGCGCGACGAGTTGGGCATCTCGACCGAGCAGTTGATGGGCCTGGGCCGGGTCGAGCCGCAAAACGAGCACGAGACGTTCTGCATGACCGTGCTGGGGCTGAAACTCTCCCGCCGTGCCAACGCCGTGAGCAACCTCCACGGCCACATCACCCGGCGGATGTGGGCGCACCTTTGGCCCTGGCGGGTCGAGGAGGAAATACCCATCGGCCACATCACCAACGGCGTTCATATCCAAAGCTGGTTGGCCTGGCAGATGCAGCAGCTTTACGACCGCCACTTTCCCGCCGGCTGGATGCACCGCATGGGCGAGCCGGACGTTTGGGAAGGCATCCACAACGTCGATCCCGGAGAGCTGTGGGAAACCCATTATGCCTTGAAGAACCTCTTGTTGGCCTTCGTGCGTCGGCGGGTAAGCCGGCAGTGCCGCCGCCGGGGCGAGAGCGACGAGGCCGTCGAGGCCGCCCGCAACATACTCGATCCCAACGTTCTCACGATCGGTTTCGGACGACGTTTCGCCACCTATAAGCGGGCCGCGCTGATCATGACCGACATGGACCGGCTGGCGAGGATGGTGAGCGATCCCCAGCGGCCGATGCAGATCATTTTCGCCGGCAAGGCCCATCCCGCCGACGAGCCGGGAAAGCAGTTGATCAAACGGATCGCCAACCTGCGCCACGATCCGCGCTTCGCCGGACGCATCGCCTTCGTCGAAGACTACGACATCAACGTCTGCCGCCACCTGATCCAAGGGGTGGACGTCTGGCTGAACAATCCCCGCCGTCCCCTGGAGGCGTCCGGCACCAGCGGACAGAAAGCGGTCCTCAACGGCGCGCTGAACCTCTCGATCCTCGACGGATGGTGGGCCGAGGCCTACGACGGCGGCAACGGCTTCGCCATCGGCAAGGGAACTTCCCACGTCGACGACCGCCTGACCGACGCCCGCGACGCGGAGGATTTATATCGCGTCTTGACCGAGGAAGTTATTCCGCTCTACTACGACCGCGACATCGACGGCCTGCCGCGCCAGTGGGTCAAGCGGATGATGAACTCGATCAGCTCTTTGGCCTGGCGGTTCAGCGCCGACCGCATGGTGGCCGACTACGTCCGCCACGCCTACCTGCCCGCCTCCGGCGGTGTCAGTTGCGATATGAACATCAAATAGGGATCAGGGATTAGGGGTCGGAGATCAGGATATTTACCCGTATTGACGGCAGCTTGCGGCTTCGCATTGAATGATGAATGTATTTGTGTTGATCGGCCACCAGCGCCAGGGCAGCTTTTGCCACGCCATCGCCGCCGCGGCGGTCGAGGAACTCGAAGCCGCCGGCCACGCGGTCGTCTTCCACGACCTCTACGCCGAAGGGTTCGATCCCATCCTGCCGCACGAGGAAATACCCAAGGATGCCCCGCTCGACGCGACGGTCGAGCAACACTGCCGCGAGATAACGGCCGCCGACGGGTTCGTCGTCGTGCATCCGAACTGGTGGGCCATGCCGCCGGCGATTCTTAAAGGCTGGCTCGACCGCGTCTTTCGCCAAGGCGTGGTCTATCGTTTCGGACCCGGCGGGGTCGAAACGCTGCTGGACGGGAAGCGGGCGGTCGTCATCACCACCTCGAACACGCCGCGCGAGGACGAGCTGCGGCTCTACGGCGACCCGCTGGAAAATCTCTGGAAGACGTGCGTCTTCGGCATGTGCGGCGTGAAGGATTTTTACCGCCGCAACTTCGAGTCGATCATCCTCAGCACGCCCGACCAACGCCGCCAGTGGCTGGAAGAAGTCCGGCAGATCATCCGCGAGCGTTTCCCGACATAAAAAAATCTCCCCTCTCCCGCTTGCGGGAGAGGGGAGTAATACTTAGTTACTGTTGCGGAAAGCTCCAAATCCGTAGGGTGCGTGCTTGCACGCACCTTATTTCGCGGCAAAACCAAGCTGGTGCG
>JAFGLH010000250.1 GCA_016928165.1 Pirellulales bacterium
CCCGATCGCCCGCGCCGGCCGGATATTGCGGTTGCGACGTCGATCGAGCCACGTCGCGCGAATCGGTATGTCGGATTTCAATCTCCGCGCCGGCTTCCTTGCTCAGCCCTCCGGCCGCCAACAACGCCGCCATCAACGAAGTCGATCCACGCGGCAACGTGTGCGTTCCGGGATTGTTCACCGCTCCGACAACAGTCACCTTGCAAGTGTGGGGCTGCCTCATCGTCACCGTGATGCAGGGATTGCGAAAGACGCCGCGGGCGATGCTTTGCGAATTGATCAGTTGTTCCGCCTGCTCGACTTCCAAGCCGCTCACGCCCAAGCGGCCGACCAACGGCACGACGATGCCGCCGTCGTCGGCGACGCGGACCGGCGTGGAGGTCGTCGTGAGCTTCGAGTAATCGGTGATCATCGTCACCTCCAGCACGTCGCCCGGTTGTATGACCTCCGTGCTGATCGACTGCTCCGCCAGTCCGGATAGGTTTATCGCCTCGAGGTCCATTGTCGCCGGGGCGTAAAACTCCGGAGGCAGGTTGGCGACGCGGTACACTCTTTGTGCACAACCGGAACCAAAACACAAGAATGTCGGAAGAATCGCAAACAGCAACAGAAAATCGTCGCGTCGGAAGGTTTGGTGCCGCATAATCCGAAAAACGGTCAAGAGTACGAATGAGCGATAAGAAGAGAGACAAGCACGCCGTAAGCGGAGTCATTAAAACCCGCCACGATTAGGGGGCGAAGAATAGCGGAAGCCTCCGCGTCCAGTCAAGCCCGGATTCGGCGGCTGCCGCGCATCGCGTGAGCGGACAAATCCACGGGATATTCAAGGCGGGACGGAAGATAGGTAAACAAAGTCGCCGAGATGGCGTGCGGATAAGGGGGTGCTTGGGTCGTTAGGGTCGCATTTTGCCAGTTCTGACGGATTTTCCAAAGAATCGCATTATATCGCGCCGACCATTAGACCTCAGGCAGACGTTTTGCGCGAAATGATTTTTTCGCGCGGCGTCTCATTGTTGTTACACAAGTCAGGGGTATGGATTCCAGGGACTGCGTTGATGAGGTTGAAACACCGTGGTTTTCAAGTTCCGGTTTCTGTATGCCTTAACCCATTGGATGCGGCCTCGGCTGCCTTTATTAGGGGGGACACCATGAGGTCTTCGTTATTGTCGTTAATGGTTGTGTGCGTAATGATCGCGGGCTGCCGAACTCCGTACGGAAAGAACAACCTGCCGCCGGCCGATATGCTCATGCACCCCGGACCGGGCGTGGACGGCCCCGGACCGGGAGTGATGATGTATCAGCCCGACGTGCCCTCGCCGGGGATGACTTCGCAGGTCGAGTTCGCCGGTCCCGAGGGAATGACTGTCGCCTGGGACGTCATGGGACCGGGAATGTTCGATTCGGACCCGTTGATCTGTCCGGGAAGATACAACTTCCCGCAAGGGGCGATCTACCGCTTGAAGCTGACCAACATCCCCGGACGGCCGGGCGTGGAATTGTATCCGACGCTTGAAGTCGGACCTGTCATGCCGCGCACCGAGGCGTTTCTGGCGCACGGCGCCATTCCGGTGCAGTTTACACCCGAGGATTTCGACCAGGTTCTTAGCGGCAACTTCGTCACAAAAGTGATTTACCTACCCGACCCCGAGTATCAAGAATTGGCCGTGGCTGGTGTTGAGACGCTGGTCAGCACGCGGCTCGATCCGGGCGTCGATCCAATCGTCGAGGCCGACCGCCGCGGGGCGATAATGGCCATCGTGCGGCTGGGCAACAAAGACCTCCAAGTGCCGACCGACATGATGCAGGAGGGCGGCGTGGCGCCGATTTCCTATCAATGTCCCGAAGGCGGTTATCAGGAGGGATATGAAGGAATGTCCGCCGCGCCGGCGCCGATGGGGATGCAGTTGGGCGCGCCGACGACGATGCCGATGGGCTACGTTTCCGGCGTAACCGCTCCTCAATACGGGATGCCGATGAGCGGCACGCCGATCGGCCTGCCCGGTCCGCCCCACGTGCCGTTGGGCGTCCCCGCCGGCCTGCAAAAGCACGTAATGAAAAACCACACGCGGGTGCGGCTGCCCGATCCGACCGATAAGATCAGCATCGACGTGAAGCAGAAGCCGGGAATGAGTTATCCGAAGCCCGTCGACCACGTGCGGATCGTCGAGCGCACGCGCAAGGGCATGGGATATTTCAAGCAACCCTTGTTCGACCGCCGCGAACAGGTCACGCCCGACTGCCAGGACGAGTATTATTTCGGCGAGGAGTGCCCGGAAGAGTATTACGGGGAAGAAAACCCGGCCGAGTAGCAACGCCGCAACGATTTCTTCATGTGCTCTAGGCTCTTCAATACGATCCGCGACAATGATTTCAACAATCCGCCTTCGGGCGACACGATTGAACCGCCATCGCTGTATTGTCGTCGCGACGGCGGTAATGGCGTTGTGTTGGTTTGGGACGGCCGTTCGGCTGCCGGCCCAACAACCGGACGCGCACTACTGGCATCATAGCGCGATGCCACCGGGAGCGATTGGCGGCCGGCAACTCCAGCGCGGAGGGCCGTTGCCCGGTTTCTTTCAGCCGGTGGAGATCAAGGCCCCGCCGGGGGTCTTGATCTCGCTGGCCGTGGAAAATCAATTCGATCAATCGTCCACCGCCGGGAAAGTCGGATTGCTGATCGGGGCGGTCTATCGGTTGCGAGTGACGAATATCCCGCTGGCCGAAGGGATGGAAGTCTTTCCCACGATCGAGGTCGTCGACCGCCTCTACGCGCCGATCGGTCTGGAGTGGCGATTTCCCATTCCCGTCGTGTTGACCGAGGAAGACCTGAAAATGGCCCTTGAAGGGAAGTTCATCACGCGGGTGATATACCTCGAAGACCCCCGCCGCGCAACGCCGGCAAGGGACATGGCGGGACAAAACTGGTTCGAGGCCGCGCCGGGCCAAGACCCGTTGGCCGTCGCCGACGGCCTGGGCCGGCCGGTGGCGATACTGAGGCTGGGCGGACGGCTGCCGGAACAGGGGCAAGACCCCCAGTTCTTCTTCGGCTCGCCGCCGTTCGTCGCCTTTGCGGCCGCGCCGAAAGTGACCCTCCTGCCGCCGCCGCCAAGCCTGGGAAAAGGGATGGACGGCTCGCCGACCATTTCCAGAAACACCGCCGAACACAGCCGATGAAACACGTCGAAGAACAAGCATCGAGCGAACGATTTTGGCCCACTCCGTGGCGGTGGGCGCTGATCGCGTTTTGCACGCTGACACTCTGTTCGTGTCGCAGTCCGGAAAGAGTGGGCGGCACTGCCGGCTTGTCAGGCAGCGCGGCGGCAATAAACGGCGGAAACTTGCCGCAAGAAGCCTACGCCGGAACGCCAATGCCCTGCCCCATAACCGGCACGGAGCAAAGCACGCCTTTGCCATATCGACCGCAAGGCCCGTGGTCGCCCCCCGGACTGAGGCAACCCTGGCCCGCCGATGAATACATCCGCGACGGCGGCGACTTGGGCGTGCAGACCGAGGTCGGCGGCCGCGGTCAACTGGGCGGACTCGACATGGAAGACGCCGTCGCCTGTTACGATACCCTCGACGGGCGGACGCTGGTCGAGCCGAGCAACAGGGTTGATCTCTACGCCCCGCGATTCGGCGCCGTCCGGCAGGTCGTCGGCTTCATGGCCT
Source organism: Pirellulales bacterium (assembly GCA_016928165.1). Classification (GTDB taxonomy): domain Bacteria; phylum Planctomycetota; class Planctomycetia; order Pirellulales; family Thermoguttaceae; genus JAHIKV01. The sequence continues at coordinate 3,670 of JAFGLH010000250.1, forward strand.
ACGAGGAACACCAGCGCGCCGGAGGCATCCACCTGCCCGAGCGCGCCGATTCGCCCACCGTCGCGCAGCCGGTGGCCGACCTTGAGCAGAACGTCCAGGCGGTCGGCGAGGCGGCCGCGCGGCCCGCGGTCGCCATGCGAACCAGGCAAGGCAACGGCGCGCTGTCGAGCGTAATCCACCCGCGCGGGTTCCAAGACGGCTTCAAGGCGTACGAAAACCTCTCCGTGGTCCGAATGGGCGTATACGAAGGGACCGAGGCGCCTTTCCTTGCCCGAAGCTCCCAGGCGGCCATCGCTTGGTCGAGCGATCAGGCCGTGCAAATCATTCTCGACGAGACCGGCGCGCTGGCCGAAGTCAAATACGATCGGGCGTCGTCTCTCTACACCGCCGCATTGCCGCCGGGCGAGCCGAAGCTGCGATTGGTCAAGGTGGCCTCGACTCCCTTCGCCAACCCGGGCGAGGAAGTCTTTTTTACGCTCCGCTTCGACAACGTGGGCAACCAGCCGCTGGGCAACGTGGCGATCCTCGACAGCCTGAACACGCGGCTGGAATACGTGCCGGACAGCGCCCAATGCAGCGTCGAGGCAAAATTCTCGACCCAGCCGAACGAAGGCGATTCGGTGGTGCTACGCTGCGAGTTGCTCGCACCGCTCGAGCCGGGCCAAGGCGGAATACTCCGCTTCCGCTGCCGCGTGAGGTAGCGCATAAAGCCGCGACCGGCGGTCGCCGCTTGATACGTCTATCCGAACCGTCCGGTTATGTAGTCTTCGGTCTCTTTCTTTTTCGGCGCGGTGAATAGCTCTTTTGTCGGGCCGAACTCGATCAGCGCCCCCTCGTAAAGAAAGCCGGTGTAGTCCGAGACCCGCGCCGCTTGCTGCATGTTGTGCGTGACGATGATGATCGTGTATCGGCGGCGCAGCTCGACGATCAGATCCTCGATGCGGGTGGTGGAACGGGGATCGAGCGCCGAACACGGCTCGTCCATGAGAATCACTTCCGGATCGACGGCGATCGCCCTGGCGATGCAGAGCCGCTGGTGCTGTCCGCCGGAGAATCCCAGCGCCGATTCGTTCAGCCGGTCTTTCACCTCGTCCCACAGCGCCGCGCGGCGGAGGCTCTTTTCCACCGCCTCATCGAGCGTGCGGCGGTTGCCGACCCCGGCGATGCGCAGCCCGTAGGCGACGTTTTCGTAGATCGACTTGGGAAACGGCACCGCCCGCTGAAAGACCATCCCCACCCGGCGGCGCAGCTCGATCACGTCCAGCGACGGATCGTTCACCTCGCGGCCGTCCAGAAGAATGCTGCCCGTAACCCGCACGTCGTCGATCAGGTCGTTCATCCGGTTCAGACACCGCAGCAGCGTCGATTTTCCGCAGCCTGAGGGTCCGATCAGGGCCGTCACCTGATTGCGGTAAAACTTCATCGAGATGCCCAGCAGGGCCTCGCACGCGCCGTAGAACAGATGCAGGTCGCGGGTCTCGACGACCGGTTCCGGGGTTTCGGCGGCCGGCGTCAGGTCGGGCCGAGTGCGGGGCAATGCGATTTTTTTGGGTTTTTCTAGCATAGTGATCATACATTCGGGTCCTTGCCGTGGGACAGGTTGCCAACCTGTCCTGCATTTATATTGTCCTCGCTAAAAAACGTTTCCTCATGCGGTTTCGCAATACGATTGCCGCGCTGCTCATCGCCAAAACGATCGACAACAACAGCAACGTGGTGACGTAGACCATCGGCTTGCTGGCCTCGACGTTGGGCGACTGGAAGCCGACGTCGTAGATGTGAAAGCCGAGGTGCATGAATTTTCTGTCTAGGTGGAAGAAGGGAAACTCTCCGTCGAGGGGAAGCTGCGGGGCGAGCTTCACCACGCCGGTAATCATCAGCGGGGCCACTTCCCCGGCCGCGCGGGCCATCGCCAGTATGAAGCCGGTCATCATCCCCGGCGAGGCCATCGGCACGAGCACGCGGACCAAGGTCTGAAACTTCGTCGCGCCCAGCGCCAGCGATCCCTCGCGCACTCCGCGGGGAATCGCCCGCAACGCCTCCTCTGTCGATACGATCACCACCGGCACGGTAAGAATGCCGAGCGTGATGCTTGCCCAAAGTATTCCGCCGGTGCCGAAGACGGGTTCGCCGGCCGCCGCGCTTTCGGGGAAGAACCAGGCGTCGATCAATCCGCCGATGCCGTAGACGAAGAACCCCAGTCCGAAAATGCCGTAGACGATCGAGGGGATTCCGGCCAGATTGTTCACGGCGATTCGCACCGCGCGGACCAGCGGTCCGTCCTTGGCGTATTCGCCCAGATAGACGCCGGCCAGCACGCCCAGCGGAAAGCAGGCCGCCGCCATCAGGAAAATCAGCATCACCGTGCCGAAGATAGCCGGAAACAGCCCTCCCTCGGTGTTCGACTCGCGCGGATTTTCCCAAAACAGTTCGCCCAGCCGGAGCAGATAGTAGCGGCATTTAGCCCAGAATCCCATCTCGTTCGGTTTGTAGAAGCGGACCACGTCGAGCAGTGCGATCGCCTTTTCGCGGCCGCCGGCGTCGCTCGTCACAACGACGTTTCGCCGCAACTCGTTCAGCAGCCGCCGTTGCCAGCCGACCAGCTCGTCCGATTTTCGCGTAATATCATCCGCGCCGGTTCGCAGTTCGGCGAGTCTCTCGTCGTCGCCCCGGTGTTCGAGGCGGCGAATTCGACGGCGGGCATTTTGCAGCCGGCGACCTAGATCGCGCAGTTCCTCCGAAATCGGGGCAATTTCCTCAGCCGATTTGCGGCGAACCGTTTTCAAGGCAAATCGCACCTTGTCTTCGGCGACGGGCGTCTCGGACGGTTCCAGGTCGGGACCTTCCAATCGCCGCAAAAAACCGTAGAAATTGCCGTTCTCCGTCCGCTCCAGCACGTAAACCTCCGGCGGAAACTCGATCGAACGAATTTCCCCGTCCTCGACCCAATGGAAATCCTGCTGGTGCGGATCGAGATCGCGGTTGCCGGTCTTGAATTGGATGCTTTTGACATCCGTGTCGGGATTGATCTGACCGCGGATGCGTTCGCCGAGCAGTTTTTTGCCGTCTTTCAGCGTTACTTCGGCGACCCGCGCGGGCCAGAAGACGCCCAGGCCGTTCCACAATACGACCCACAGCAGCAGAATGATCAAGAACAGCATTATCGTTAGCGCGGCGCTGGTGACCCAAACTTGCGGTTCCCCCCGCCGCCAGAACGCGCGCGGCGAGCCGCGTTCAGTTTTCCCCTCTCCCGCAAGCGGAAGAGGGGCCGGAGTCGGGGGCGCGCCGGCCTGGTGCGAAACGGACTGTTTTTCGTCGTTGGTCATCTCAAATTAGTTTCTGTTGCGGAACCATCAAGTAAGGTGCGTGCTTGCGCGCACCATGGGAGTTTTCTCGCAAAATTCGGTGCGTGCAAGCACGCATCCAACAATGGACTGACTTTCCGCAACAGATACAAATTAAAACTTACCGAACCGATTCCTCAAGTTTTGCCGCACCACTTCCGCCGCCGTGTTGACGATGAACGTCAAAATGAACAGCAGCACCGCGCAGAGAAACAACACGCGATACAAAGTGCCGCCGACCGGGGCCTCGGGTATTTCCACGGCGATGTTGGCCGAGAGGGTAAGCATCCCGTTGAGCGGACTCCAATCGATGATCGGCGTGTTGCCAGTCGCCATCAGCACGATCATCGTCTCGCCCACCGCCCGGCCGAAGCCGATCATCACGGCGGCGAAAATGCCCGGGCTGGCCGAAGGCAGGATTATGTATCGCAGGGTCTGCCAACGGCTGGCGCCGACGGCCATCGAGGCGGCGGTCATGCTGTAGGGAACGTTGGAGAGCGAATCCTCGGCGATCGAGAAAATCAGCGGGATCACGGTAAAACCCAGCCCGAAGGCGATAATGATGCAGTTCGACTGTTCGTATTTCATCCCCAGCGGCCCGTCGAAGAGCCACTGGAGAAAGTTTCCGTCGAACAACCGCGCTTCCACGGGCCGGGCCAGCCATACGGCCGCCAGCACGCCGACGACCAACACCGGAACCAATACGATGAACTCGAATCCGTTTTCCGCCCGCTTCACCCAGTTTATCCGGCGGACCAACTGCCACAGCGACATGAAGGCGACAAACGCCGCTGGAATGGAGACCATGCTGATGAAAAAGGCCAATGCGCCTTGTTTGACGATCGGCGCCAGCCATAGCGCGATCAGAAAACCGATCACCACCGAGGGGACGGTGGCCATGATTTCCACCGTCGGCTTGATCAGACCCCGCAAGGCAGGGGTGGTGAAGTAACTGACGTAGGCCGCCGCGGCCAGCGCCAACGGAGCGGCGAAGATCATGGCGTAGAACGTCCCTTTCAGCGTGCCGAACAGCAGCGGCACGAGGCTGAACTTGGCCTCGAAATCCGCCCCGCCGGTGGTTTGCCAGACGTAGGCCGGCTCGTCGTATCCCTCGTAATGGACCTTGCCGAAGAGTGTTTTCAGGCTGATTTCCGGACATCCGCCGCCGATCCACCAGACGTTCAGCCCGCCGGAGGCGTCCAGTGCCGCGGCTGCGTCGCCGCGCTCGCCGAGTGCGATTTTCCGCAGCGGCGGGTCGGCGTTGATGGCCGCGAGTTTCCGTTCGCTGGTCAGGTGGTCGAGCCTCATCAATCCGTTCGCGTTCAGACTGAGAACCGATTTGCTCCGCCGCGAGGGAACGATCCGGCGGACCGGGCCGCCCTCTCCGCCCAAATCGTGAATCAGGCGCATTTTGCGGGTTTCGTCGGCGCGGACGGCGAACCAGGCGGTCAGTCCGCCCCGCTCGTCACCGACGACCAGCGAAACGTCGCCCAGGGCGACGGCCAAGTCCGTCACTGCGCGGCGATCCTTGAAAGCGTTGACCACCTCCCGGCCATCAACCCTGCCTTGCCCGTCGAGTTGCCAGCGGACGAGCCGGCCGTCGTCGGAGCCGGCGTAGATTGCGTCCCCCGGGCCGTCCATCGTCATCGCGACGACGTCGCGGACGACCTCGTCGCCGATTTCCGACTCGTGGGTCTCAACTTCCACGTCGCCGAAAAGATCCTCGGCGGCGGAAAGCCGTCGGACGCGGATGCGCCCTTCCGGCAGCAGCGCGGCCCGAGTGATTGTTCCGTCCTCGGACCGTCTAGCCACAACCAATGTCGGATTCGAGTTTTTCAGTCCGGGCAGTTCGGCAAGCGTGCGGCAGGTTAATGTGCCGGGGGCGCCACTGCTGGTTCGTCCAGCAGTGCCGGATTCACTGCTGGACAAGCCAGCGGCGGCGCCCCGAGCGTCGGTGTGATCGAGTTCGACAAGCTTGACCGCTCCGTCCGACCAGGCCAACCAAAAGCGGTTCGCTCCGATCGACTCCGCGGCGATCAACGCGGACCCTTCCGAGCCATCCGGCGGCGAGATGCGTTGCTCCGCCCGCAATTCGCCGGTTTGTATGTCGAGGCAATCGACGCGGCCGTCGCCGAACCAGACGAAAACCGCGCCGCCGGCGCCGCGTATGTCCAGGTCGATCCCCAGCTCCAGCACGTCTGGTACGGACGAGGCGGATGGTAGGCGGCAGGCGCCTAGCGGCTCGACGTCGGGGTTGCCGAACATCGGCAAGGTGACGCTGACGATCATCAGCAGGATGGCGATTACGCCGGCGATCACCGCCACCCCGCCGAGAGTTATCGCCCAACGCGCCAACCGATCGTGGATTTTGGCTTTTCGACTTGATGATTTATTTTTAGCCATGCGGCATGGCGGAGTTGAGCGCCGGTATGATTGGGTGTTGCAAATGAAAATTGTATAGCGGCGCCGCTTTCGGCCCGTGGACCAAAACACGGCCCGCATGCGGCCCCCTAAACGTTTGACAAGAAGGCGTCCTATTCAAGCAGTTCGAGTTGTTTTTCGACCGCTTTCGCCGGTAATGGGCCATAGCCGTCCTTGATGACGATCTGTTGCCCCTCGCGGGAAAGGATGAACTTGATGAACTCCTCGACCAACTTGGGCGCCGGTTCGCCGGGCTTCTTTGCGATGTAGACGTACAGCGAACGACCCAGCGGATACGTCCCCTTCAATGCGTTCTCGAAGGTCGGCTCGGTCGGCGGCGATTTGGCGTCCTTGGCCAGCGGGATGGCGCGGACTTCGGAGGTGCGGTAGCCGATGCCCGAGTAGCCGACGCCGGCCCGGTTGGTCGCCACGCTGTTGACCACGGCGGCCGAGCCGGGACAAACGTTGACCGTGTCTTTGTAGTCGCCCTTTTTCAGCACGTGCTCCTTGAAGTAGGCATAGGTGCCGCTGGCTGGATTTCGGCCGTAGACGTCGATCGGCAACGAGGCCCAGTTGCCGGTCAGGCCGAGGTCGCCCCAGGTGACAATGTTCTCGCAGCCTCGCTTCCGAGTCTTGGAAAAAATGCCGTCTAGCTGCTCGAAGGTGAGACCCTCGATCGGATTGTCCTTGTGCACGTATACGGCCAGACAGTCGAGAGCCACGCTGAAGCGGGTGGGACGATAGCCGTGCGACTTCTCAAAGGCGTCCAGTTCCTCGGGCTTCATCTTCCGCGACATCGGTCCGAGCTGCGCGGTCCCTTCGACCAACGCCGGCGGCGCGGTGGCCGAGCCTTTGCCCTCTACTTGGATTCGCACGTTTGGATAAATTTCCCGAAACGCCTCGGCCCAATAGGTCATCAAGTTGTTGAGCGTGTCGGAGCCGATGCTGTTCAGGTTGCCCTCCACGCCCGAGACTTTTTCGTACGGCTCGACGGCGGGATCGACCTCCACCTCCGCGCGGACCGAAGCGGCAAAGAAGACTAACAAGGCGACAAGGACGGCGACGAGTTTCGCGTTCCATAATTTTTTCACGGCGGGTACTCCTTCTGTATTGACGCGGTATGCAGCACAGCCGCCCTCGGCTGTGACCGGGCATTCGTGGTTATTCACACAGCCGAGGGCGGCTGTGCCACGCTCTGGGGCGCGTTTCCAGGGTGGCAGAGGTAGTTTATTGCCCGCTTGTTGGGCAATTGTGTGGAAAAGGTTAAATTTCGGTTAGAGACCGAAAGATATGATTGCCATGCCCATGTCGAACGCCTCCGGCGTTCGCTTGTTTAGGTACTAAGGCATTATCAAGACTAAAAATTGGGGCGCCCTTGCTGGCTTGTCCAGCAGTGCAAGCGCTTCGCAACCGTTCACGGGCCGGAGACTGGCTCATTTTTTCGTCCTTTCAAGGGCGAAAAATGTGCCTGCCCCCTTCACCGCTGAGGGGGACAGCCCCATTTTCGCGGTGAACCGCGAAAATCGGGACAGTCCCCTGTGAACGGTTACAGCACTTCGACCACTATGAAATACTGCTGGTCAAGCCAGCAGTGGCACTCATTTCGACAGTCGAACCCCAAAATTAAAACTTGACGCAGCACTAGTCTTTGGAACGGGGCTTGACGAGAACCAAAAAATTGCATGACAATACCCCGAGGAAAGGATCCGCTTGGCGATTTTCAACTGTCAAGGGGACATTCTCATGACTTAGAACGTGTTTAGAAAATCCCCCCTCTCCCAAAGGGAGAGGGGACTAAGTTTTCAATTTCAAAACACGTTCTTAATAATCGCCAATATTGCCAATCTCGTTGATCGGTTGTATGATTTGATTTCAAGGGGCATAGCCCATGAGCCGCTTCGAGCAAACCTTCGACCACTTTCTTCTCGAGCATCAGGAAAGATACAACCGGACCTATCACTTCCTGATCCTGATGGACGCGCTGATCAGCGCCGCCAAACGCATCCAATACTACTATTTGACGGGCGCCTTGAAAGGCAACCTCGGACTGGCCGGAAGCGTCAACGTGCAGGGCGAAAACGTCATGCGCATGGACCAGATCGCCCACGAAATCACCATCCACTACCTGGAAAAATCGGGCCGGATCATCCAGGCGGTCAGCGAGGAATCGAAGGAAATCATCACGTTGAATCCCGACGGACGCTACTTCATCTACTTCGACCCGCTGGACGGCTCGTCGAACATCCCCCACGGCCTGCCGGTCGGCTTCCTTTTCGGCATCGCCAAGAAAAATCTCGACGGCCCGGAAGATAATCACCTCCGGGCGGGAAAGGATTACATTGCCGCCGGGATGTTCGTCATCCCCACCGGCACTTTCACGCTTGGCCTGAGAGACGCCGGCACGTGGCGGTTCCACATCGACGAGACGATGACGTTCGTCAAGCCGCGGAAGATGGTTCTCCCGCAAGCCCCCGCCACCTGGGAACTGTCGTTCAACGCGGCCAACCGCCGCACGTTTTCCGAACGGGCACGGAGTTGGATAGACGAACACGAAGACAAATACGCCTTTCGCTACCTTGGTGCGCTGGCCGGGGATTTTCATCGCGTGCTCGCCAACGGCGGATTGTTCATGTATCCGGCCATCGTCAACCACCCTGACCCAAACAAGAATCGCCCCGAGGGCAAATTGCGCTTGATGTACGAGGCGGCGGTCGTGGCCTTCATGTGCCGCGAGGCCGGCGGGACGGCCGTGGACGAACGCGGCATGCCGATCCTCGACATTCAACCGCAACGCCACCACCAGCGAACGGCACTCTACGTGGGTTCAAGGGAGTTGGTCGAAGACATTGCTCATCGACTTAAGGAAGAATGAACTGGTTTGATCTTTTCGTATGTTTGATGTATGTCTAAGCGGGATAGATAGTTAGGTTGTCGCAGGCGAGGCTTTGCCAGGCGGAAACCAAATGGATGATTGTATGTATGCGGGTGCGTCAGGCATAACCCGACCAACGACTCCCGCCCCCCATTGACACATCGGATCGAAGCTGACAAAATACGTGATTCTCGAATTATGAACTGTAGGTTCCAATAAAACTCAGAACAAATGCCTACGACCAACCAATTAGTGCGGAGAGGGCGGCGGACATCCCAGAAACATAGCAAGGCGCCCGTGTTGAACAAATGTCCGCAGAAGCGGGGGGTTTGCTTGCAGGTCAAGACCATGACCCCGAAGAAGCCGAACTCCGCCCTGCGGAAGATTACCCGCGTGCGGCTCAGCAACGGGAAAGAAGTGACCGTATACATTCCCGGCGAGGGGCACACTCTCCAAGAGCACTCGATCGTGTTGGTCCGCGGCGGCCGGGTCCGCGACTTGCCCGGCGTTCGCTACCAGGTGGTCCGCGGAACGTTGGACACCCTCGGCGTAAACGACCGCAAGCAATCGCGAAGCCGATACGGAGCGAAAAAACCAAGTTGAGGGATTAGGGATTGGGGATTTGGGATTAGAACTCAAACATAAATCCCGCCCCAATCTTAGTCTAATCCCTAACCCCTAACCCCTAGTTGCCATGGGTCGATTCACCGCCAGCAAAGACACACTTGCCCCGGACCCGAAGTGCGGGTCGATTTTGGCCAGCAAATTCATCAACTGCCTGATGTGGGACGGCAAGAAAAGCGTAGCCGAGAACGTCTTCTACGACGCCCTGGACATCATTGGCGAGAAGGTCAAGGACGCCGAGCCGATCGACGTCTTCACCCAGGCGGTGGAGAATGTTAAGCCGAACATCGAGGTTCGCTCGAAGCGCGTCGGCGGCGCTTCCTATCAGGTGCCGATGCAGGTGGGCCGGGCACGGCAGCAATCGCTGGCCATCCGCTGGATTCTCGGCGCGGTGAGGGAAAAGAAGGGCCGTCCGACTTCCGAAAAGTTGGCCGCCGAGCTGCTTGCCGCCTACAACCGCGAGGGCGCGGCGATGACCAAGCGCGAGAACGTACACCGCATGGCCGAGGCCAACAAGGCGTTCGCCCATTTCGCCTGGTAAACGATTAACTTTTGACGCCGTGCCGGTTGCCCCCCTTGCCGGCGCGGCGTTCTTATGCGCTGAATGGTCTCTTTCGCCTGAATACAGAGCAGTATATAATGCGTCAGTGGAGGCACAGTTATTACAGGGGGAACCAACGATGACTACCACTGTTGAAGCGATTTATGAGCAGGGTATCCTGCGTCCCTTGACTCCGCTTGATCTCCCTGAAGGACAACGGGTGCAGGTGCTTCTTGCCACGGACAGACCGGCGGGTGGACAACGGAGCGCCGATATTCTAGCGGAAATTGCCTCCCTGCCGCTTGAAGCGCCAGTCGATCCCCATACCAGCCGCAACCACGATCAAGTGCTGTACGGCGCCGACGAACAGCCATGAACGATTTGGTATTTGTGGACACAGGTGCTTGGTTTGCCTCTCTAGTGCCGGGCGACGCAAACCACGAAGCCGCCGTTGCTTGGTTCAGGAGAAATCAATCTCCGCTGGTGACCACCGATTTCGTCGTGGACGAAACGCTCACGTTGTTGCGAATGCGAAACCAAAACCATAGAGCGCTTCTGCTTGGAGAACGGTTTTTTGCCGGCGAGGTAGCGGCCTTGCACTTTATGACGCCCGAACAAATCATCGCCGCATGGAAGATATTTCAGCGCTATCACGATAAGAATTGGAGTTTTACCGACTGTGCCAGCAATGTCGCCATCGACGTGTTGGGATGCGGTCGAGCGATTTCTTTCGACGTCCATTTCCGTCAGTTCGGCAAGTTGTCCGTCGAACCGTAGTGTGTACGGGCCCGCTGATTCGCACAAATTCCGCAAAACCGCAAGCGGCCTCCTGAATCCTGACCCTCGAATCCTGACCCCTCCGATGCCCGACCTCCAAAAACTCCGCAACATCGGCGTCATTGCCCATATCGACGCGGGCAAGACCACCATCACCGAGCGGATGCTCTTCTACAGCGGCTTCAGCCACCGCGTCGGCGAGGTGGACAAGGGGACGACCGTCACCGACTACGACGCCGAAGAGCAGGAACGGGGCATTACGATCAACTCGGCCGCCGTCAGCTTTCCCTGGAAGGACGTCGAGATCAACCTGATCGACACGCCCGGCCACGTCGATTTCACCGCCGAGGTGGAGCGGAGCCTGCGCGTGCTCGACGGGGGCGTGGTTGTCTTCAGCGCCCGCGAGGGCGTCGAGGCCCAAAGCGAGACCGTCTGGCGGCAAGCCGACAAATACCATGTGCCGCGGCTGGCGTTCATCAACAAGATGGACCGCGAGGGGGCCGACTACCACGGCACGCTCGATGAAATCCGCGAGCGGCTCGGCTGCACGCCCATCCCGGTGAACCTGCCGGTCGGCGCAGGGCCGCCGCACATGAAAGGCGCTTTCCGCGGCCTGGTCGATCTGATCTCGATGCGGATGCTCACCTTCACCAACGACGCGCGCAGCGGCAAGGTCGTCGAGGGCGAAATACCCGAGGAAATGCGCGACGACGCCGAGTTGTGGCGATCGCAGATGCTCGATCAACTGTCGATCCACAGCGACGAGATGACCGAGTTGCTGCTGGCCGAGGAGCCTGTGCCCGAGGCAATGATCCGCCGCGTGATCCGCGCGGCGACGGTTCACAACTTCATCGTGCCGGTTTTCTGCGGCTCGGCCCTGGACGGGATCGGCGTGCAGCCTGTCCTCGACGCGGTGGCCTACTACCTGCCCAGCCCGGCCGACGTGCCAGCCATCGACGGAGTGGACCCGAAAAACCGGGACAACAAGCTCGTCCGCCACCCGAACGCCGACGAGCCGTTTTGCGGACTGGTCTTCAAAATCCAGGCCGACCGGCACGGCGATCTGCACTACGTCCGCGTCTACTCGGGCACGCTGAAAGCCAACAGCCGCGTGTTCAATCCCGGCAAGGACAAAAAGGAAAACGTGCCGCAACTGTGGCGCATCCAGGCCGACCATCGCAAGCAGGTCGAATCGGTCTCGGCCGGCGACATCATCGGCATCGTCGGGCTGCGCCATTCCGTGACCGGCGACACGCTATGCACGCCGCAGGAGCCGATCCTGCTGGAAACGATCGCCTTTCCCGAGACGGTCGTATCGATGGCCATCGAGCCGGAGACCACCCTGGAGCGGAAGAAGCTGGGCGACGTGTTGGAGATGATGAAGCGGCAGGACCCCACCTTTCGCGCCCGCGAAAACGAGGAAACCGGCCAGACGCTCATCAGCGGCATGGGCGAGTTGCACCTGGAGGTGATTAAGCACCGCCTGCTCCGCGATTTCAAGCTGAACATTCGCGTCCACAAGCCGCGGGTCAGCTACCGCGAGTCGATCCAGCAGACGGTCGAGGCCGTCGGCGAGTGCCACCGCAACGTCGCCGGAGCGATGCTTTCGGCCAAGGTCCGCATCCGCATGGAGCCGTTTTCAGCGGGAGTAAAGCCGGTTACGGTTTTGGTTGCCCCCGGCGGCGTGTTGCCCGAGGAGTACTTGTCGCCCGTGGTCGAAGTCCTCAACGAGCAGGGTGAAGGCGGCGGGCTGATCGGCTTTCCGCTGATGCGAGTTAAGATCACCGTCCTCGGCGGCGAGGTCCACGAGACCGGCTCGAACGAGCTGGCATTCCGCTACGCCGCCGGCGACGCATTCGAGAAGGCGCTCCGCGCCGCCGGACACGTGCTGTTGGAGCCGATCATGCGGCTTGAGGTGACGGTGCCGGAGGACTTTTTGGGCGAGATCATGGGCGACCTCCAGCAGCGTCGCGCTTTGATCGTCCGCACTCACGTCCGCGGGCGCGAGACGGTGGTCGAGGCCCATGCCCCATTGGCCAATCTGTTCGGCTATTCGACGGCGATGCGGGGCCTGAGCCAAGGCCGCGCCACCTGCACGATGGAGCCGCACAGCTACGGCCCCGCCCCGCAGGACGTGTTGGAGAGCTTTTTATAGCGGGTGTCTCCTCTTTCCCTTTGTGGGATGGGCCGGAGATGATGGCTTTCAGCGGTCGGAACCACAAGCCGTAGGCTATAGGCGAGAGGTCATTGCCAGTTGAACTGCCATCACGGCAAAACTGCTGATTTCTGACCACTGACCACTGGCCACCGGCCACTTCTATTGTTGGTCAGCAAGTTCTCATTTTTCCATTTTTAGCCCCCCCCGCGCCCCCTCCGTGGAATCTTACAGCGGTCGGCTATCAGCTTTTTGTTGGGAGGCTGGAGGGTTGATGTTGGGGTGGCAGTTGAACTGCCTCCTCCGGCAAGCTGCATCCTACCGCCGGCCTATGACGTGTTCAATCTCAAGAAATATGCCACGGAGCCAGGTGTTGCATTCCGCATAACCATTGGCAGCGCCGAGGGGGACGGTCCCCTGAACCGCGAAAATCGGGACAGTCCCCCGTGAACGCGGCTACGACTGACCTACGACAATACCGGAAAAGAACTTCTCCGCGCCGGCCGGCGAATCCAGGATCAATCCGCCGTCGGGGGCGATTCCCCGGCAGCGCCCCGCGGCGATTCGGTCGCCGCGTTTGATGGATAAAGAGCGGCCGCGTTGCAGACAGAGGGCGTCGGCCCGTGCGGCGACGTCGGCCGGCGTCCGCCGCAGTTCGGAAAACGCCCGCTCCAGCCGCTTCAACAGATCGACCAACACGTCGGTCGGATCGCAAGTCTTGCCGGAAAGATCGCGGACCGTGGCGGCGACCGACTGCAATTCGGCCGGGGCGTCGGCCAAGGTGTTGTTCAAGTTCAGGCCGAGGCCGACGACGTGTCTTCGGTCGGCCAAAACCTCGATGAGAACGCCGGCCAGCTTGCGGTTGTTTTCCTTGGTGCGCGCCATCACGTCGTTCGGCCAATGGATTCCGATAGTATCGTTCGGCAGCAGAGATGCAACCGAGTCGGCCGCCGCCACGGCCGCCGCCAGAGCCACCAAGGGCGAGCGGGCCCCCTCGGCGGCCGCGGTCTCCGCGTCGATCAGCAGGCTCATCGCCAGTCCTCCCCGGCCGGTCCACCAGCGGTTCGATCCGCGTCCCCGGCCGGCCGTCTGCTCGTCGGCGACGATCAACAGCGGCAAATCCTTGACGCCGCTCGCCGCGCATTGGATCGCACGATCGTTTGTCGAGTCGAGCGCGGGATGGTGTTCCGCCCGGGCAACAAACGTTTCGCGGAGTATGCGAACCACGTCAATCATCGCATGGCCTATCCGTATCCCAAGCTTCTCAATTCATGCTCGCCGAGGCCGTGGTGATGGGCCAATTCGTGGAGGATCGTTATGCGAATTTGTTCCCGCAGCCGGCCGGTGGCGATGCGGCCCACGTCGTCGGCCGCCGCCGAGAGGATTCCTTCGCGATAGATGGTGACCACGTCGGGCAGCGTGGCCGAGTGCCAAACGCTCTTCGAGCCGATCGGAATGCCGGTGTACAGTCCGCAGAGCTGGTCGATGTAGCGTACGCCGGTCCGCGCCATCACGTCGGCCGAGGGATAATCCTCGACGTGCAGCGGCACCCGCTCGATCAAATCGTGCACCAGGGGAGGCATCCGCTCCAGCACCCACTCGAATTGTTCGTCGAAACGGCGGCGTTTGTCGGGATTCACCGGGGCGGCTCCTCGCGGCGGGAACATGTCATGCACTTCAGCGCAGCCGCCATCGGCCTCGCGATGCATGTGTATATATTTACCACAGCCGGGGACGGCCGTGCCACGCCATGCTTGAAATAATAGTCGGACGGGCCGCCGAAGGAAAGCACTCGGCGCGAAATAAACCGCTCGCGGTGGGTTTTCGCCCGCGAACGGTCGTCGTTTGAATACGACGTGGTTATTGTTTCACCGGATACCAACCGCCGTCGTTTCGCTCGGACGGAGCGGGGGCCACGTGCGAAGTCGTCGGGTAGCGGGCCGCCGTCCGATTGTTCGGATCGGGCAACTGCGGCGACGGCGTCGAGTTCAACTGGCCCTCCGACTGCGGAATTGGATCCAACGGCCGATCGACCGCCGGCTTCTTGACTTCATCCTTGTAAGTCTGAGGCGCGGTCTGCGGCGCCGCCTGCGCGGCGGGAACGCAAGACGGACAACTCGAACCGACCGCGCCGCCGGCCGCCGATCCGCAGCTCGCACACGGATCGCAATAACTCGGGGCGCAATAATTCTGATAGTAGACCGTGGGAACGTAGAGCGGGCGGTACGTCGTGTAGGGCGCCAGGCGAGTCTGATAGGCGCCCAAAAACGGACGATACGTCGTCACCGTGGAAACGCCGTAAGAACCATGCGCGGCAGGATGGTACGCCGGACGGTAGACGACCGTGGGCAGGTACTGGCACGTCTGCGGGACGACGCAGGGCGAACCGATCGGCGCGCAAGGATCGCAACTCGACTCGCAAGACGAATAGCTCGGCGTCGCGCTGCTCGGCACGAAGACCGGCGAGTAGGCGGTCAGCGAGGGGGGCGCGTTGCCGAACAGACAGTCCCAAACCCGACCGGCTTGACTCTCGGCGGGCAAGGCGAGCAAGGCCGCCGCCGCGAAGGCAAAGAGCAGATATTTAGGTCGTCGATGCATGATTTTCTCCAGTGACGGTGGAAGTGATTTTATCGAAAAGCAGGTCTATGTATCAAAAACGGTTTTTATCTCGCTGTCAAGCGACCGCGTACGAGAATCGAGCAACGACAATCGGCACCGATTACACGGAGTTTGCGGATTGTCCGGATTGCGGCGTCTTGCCGTCCCAGGGACGGTCGTTATTAAGTCTAGGTCAGAATCGCCGCCGTTGGCGGAGGAAAAATTCCCTGGGGACGCGAAGGTCAGAGGTGCAATTTTCGCTCTTGAAAGGGTGAAACAACGAGCCGGTCCCAGGCCCCAAATTATTCCGGCCGATTGCCCTCGAACCAATCGTACAGTTCGAAGAGCGTCTCGCGTAGATTTCCCCGATGGCGCGAGAAGCAGGCTTTCAACTCTTCCTCGCTCGGCGTACGTTCGCAACCTTCGGTCAAGCGGGCGACCAGCTTCGCGGCCGACTCGCTCGTGGCGGCGACCCGATATAGGAGCGGCAATCCGACGGAGCGATGAACGGCCGCCAGCAGCCCCCAACCGCGTCGGCGGCAAAGCAGTTTCAGCCGCAATCGGCTCCAGCGGCTCAATTGCTCGAAGCCGTCGACGATCACCAGATCGAAAGGCGCGCGGCGAAATTGCCCCTTCAGGTCGAGGGGCAAGCGTCGTTGACGGTCGTGCAGCTCGATTGCCAGCGGTTTTCGGCCGGCGCGTTGGAGGGCCGGGAGCAACTCGGCCAGGAGCGTCGATTTTCCGGCGCCGTGCGGGCCGACGATTTCCCCCCGCCAGCCGTTTTCATCCAGCCGCCGGAGGAGCAACTCGACGTTTTCACCCGGCGGGAAGATAAACGGCGTCGCTCCGGGCCGGACCCGCCGCGCGGAGAAGGGATTTGCCCGCGGCGCCGTTTCGCATTGTTGAAGTTCGTCAGGCATGATGGGCGGCGGCCGGCGGGACGTTGCCGAGTTGAAACCCCTTTTCGCCCACCATGTTTTTGCCGCGATGCAGGAGAACGCGGACCCGCACGATCCAGCGCAACTTTATTATCTGTCCTTCGTAGCTGAGGGGCGTATTCGGCAGCAGCGTGGAAAAGCGCTCCGGGCGCCGGAGATCGAAGGGGAATTCCCGCTCGGCGTCGCGGCGAAAAAAGACGTGCACGGCCATGTCTTCGTCCCCCTTGCCCTCGGTGTACCAGAGCACCGACGCCTCGATCGCTTTGACCGAATCGGCCTGGAGCGATTCGACCCAATAGCGGCCGGAGAGCGTTTCGCCGGGCTGGTAGGCGCGTCCTTCTCCGTCGAGTTCGATTTTTACTTCGGGTCCGCCGCTCATCGACCGGGGCCTCCGATAATCGGTCGCACGACGACCGGGAAGGAACGTTTGAAATCCGGCCAGTTGGCCACGTCGCCCTCGACGACCAGGGTCCAGTTGATTTCGTTGTGGTCGGCCGCGAATGAGTGCATGGCGCCGTCGGGCACGTCGAACTCGATCTCGGTCTCGAAGGGGAGGCCGCTGCGGACGGAGAACCCTTGGCGAAGAAACAGCTCGCGGCGGAAGACCTCGCGGGTTTCCGTGCGGGTATCGGTCCCTTGGCGGTAAGTGGCCGATTCCTCGCACCTGAGCGACGCGCGCAGGGCGTTAAGCTCCAGTCGCCCCGATTGGGAGAGAAAGAGCCGATAGCGTCCGCCCGGCAGCA
>JAFGLH010000251.1 GCA_016928165.1 Pirellulales bacterium
AACAACCTGACTCCGCGAGAGAAAAGGATAGCGGGATGATGAGCACTTCAGCCCTCACCCTAACCCTCTCCCAAAGGGAGAGGGGACTAAACATTCAACACTCTCCCGGAGGGAGAGAGGAATTTTAATATGGCATTTCGATTCGACAAACTAACGCTCAAGGCACAAGAGGCCGTGGCCCGGGCACAGGAACTGGCCGCCGATCGGGGGCACGCGCAAATCGATCCGCTGCATCTGCTCGCGGCGCTGCTGGACGAGAGCGACGGCATCGTCGCGCCGATCCTGGAAAAGATCGGCGTCAATCGCGGTCAATTGGATAAAATAGTCGAGGCCGAATTGGGTCACTTCGCCAAGGTCGCCGGCGGGGCGCCGCCGCAGGGGAGCCGAGAACTAAACCAGGTGCTCGAAACCGCCCAGCGTGAAGCCGACGCGATGAAGGACGAGTACGTCTCGACCGAACACCTGCTGCTGGCGCTGACGAAGGTCGATTCCAAGGCAAAGAACGTGCTGAAGCTGAACGGCGTCGCCGACGCTGACCTGTTGAAGGTGTTGCAAACTGTCCGCGGCAGCACGCGCGTGACCGACCAGACGCCCGAGGGAAAGTTCCAGGCGCTCGAACGCTACGGCATCAACCTGGTCGAGCGCGCCCGGCAGGGAAAACTCGATCCGGTGATCGGCCGCGACCAGGAAATCCGCCGCGTGATTCAAGTATTGTCCCGGCGGACGAAGAACAATCCGGTGTTGATCGGCGAGCCGGGCGTGGGCAAGACCGCGATTGCCGAAGGACTCGCCCTGCGGATCGTGGAGGCCGACGTGCCCGAGTCGTTGAAAAACCGCCGCGTCGTCGCGCTGGACATGGGCGCGCTGGTGGCCGGCACGAAGTTTCGCGGCGAGTTCGAGGAGCGGCTCAAGGCCGTGCTCCGCGAGGTGGCCGACGCAGGCAACGTGATCCTGTTTATCGACGAGTTGCACACGGTGGTGGGGGCCGGCCGAGCGGAAGGCGGGAGCGACGCGGCCAACCTGCTCAAGCCCGCCCTGGCGCGCGGCGAGCTGCGCTGCATCGGGGCCACCACGCTCGACGAGTATCGAAAATACGTGGAAAAGGACGCCGCGTTGGAGCGGCGCTTCCAGCCGGTCTACGTCGGCGAGCCGTCGGTCGAGGACACGATTGCCATCCTCCGCGGTCTGAAACCGCGCTACGAGGCACACCACCGCGGCGTGCGGATCAAGGATTCGGCCCTGGTCGCCGCGGCCAACCTGTCGCACCGCTACATCGCCGACCGATTCCTGCCCGACAAGGCGATCGACCTGATGGACGAGGCCACCAGCCGGCTGGCGATGGAACTGGAAAGCGTGCCGACCGAGATCGACCAGGTGCAACGGCGGCTGGTGCAGCTTGAATTGGCCGACCGGCAACTGGCCGAGGAGACCGAGGAGCACGCCCGGCAGCACCGCGCCGAGGTGCAGGAGGAGATGGCCGAGCTGCGCAAAAAACTGGCCGATCTCCGCGAGCAATGGGAATTGGAAAAGAGCGGCCTGGGCGACTCGCAGCAGGTCCGCCGGCGGCTGATGGACGCCGAACACCAATACAACCAACTCGCCGCCGCGATCAAGGAAAAGCAGTCGGCCGGAATGCCCGTCAGCGAAGCGGACTATCAAAAACTCTACGAACTGGACATCCAACAAAAAAATCTGGCGAAACAGCTTGAATCCCAAGAGGTCGAGGCGGGCGAGGAAGAGAAGAAGCTAACCACTCACAAACGGTTGCTCCGCCGCGAGGTCGGCCCGGAGGAAATCGCCGAGGTCGTCAGCGCTTGGACCGGGATACCCGTCTCGCGGATGATGGAGACCGAACGGGCGAAATTGCTGGTCCTCGAAGAGCGCATCCATCAGCGGCTGGTCGGCCAGGACGAAGCGGTCGGGGCGGTGGCCAACGCGGTTCGCCGCAACCGTTCCGGCTTGCAAGACCCGAATCGGCCTATCGGCTCGTTCATCTTTCTCGGTCCGACCGGCGTGGGCAAGACCGAGCTGTGCAAGGCCCTGGCCCAGGTGATGTTCGACGACGAAAACGCCATGATCCGGCTCGACATGAGCGAGTTCATGGAGCGGCACACCGTGAGCCGTCTGATCGGCGCCCCGCCCGGCTATGTCGGCTATGAGGAAGGCGGGATGCTGACCGAGGCGGTCCGCCGCCGCCCGTATGCCGTGATCCTGCTGGACGAGATCGAAAAGGCCCACCGCGACGTGTTCAACATCCTCTTGCAAGTCCTCGACGATGGCCGGCTGAGCGACAACCAGGGGCACACGGTCGATTTCACCAACACGATCGTGGTGATGACCAGCAACATCGGCAGCCAATTGATCCAGGAGATCGCCAAGGAAGGGGGCGACGAGTCTGAGATGCGCGAGGCCGTGACGCAGACGCTGAACACCCGCTTCCTGCCCGAGTTCCTCAACCGCGTGGACGAGATAATGATCTTCCATCCCCTCGGCCGCCAGCAGATACGCAAGATCGTCGAGCTACAGGTCGATCGTTTGCGGCATCAATTGCAAGAGAAGGAGTTGGAGTTGGAAGTAACCCCGGCTGCGTTGGACGCGATAGCGGTCGAGGGCTACGATCCCACCTACGGCGCCCGGCCGTTGAAGCGCGTGATACAGCAGCGGATACAAAATCCGCTGGCCGTCGAGTTGCTCAAGCGGGAGTTCGCCGAAGGCGCCCGCGTGAAAATCGACTATCGTAACAAGGAGTTCACCTTCGAGCGGGAGGAGTAGGAGGTTGAGGGATTGATATTTTGTGAGGTTGTCATATCATACAAGATGGGGGAGACATGGATATTTTCGTTAGAATAAAGCGACTTGTAGTAGCAAGACAGGTGGTCATTACGGAGAAGGCGGAAACCGAGATGGTTGTCGATGCGCTGACCCCGGAACTGGTTTACGAGTCCATCATCAATGCCCCCGCGATTTTCAAAACCATCCGTTCGCGCAAGTAACCGTTCACGGACCGGGGACTGGCTCATTTTTTCGCCCTTTCAAGGGCGAAAAATGTGCCTGTCCCCTTCACCGCCGAGGG
>JAFGLH010000252.1 GCA_016928165.1 Pirellulales bacterium
CGCCTCGCGGGCCGCCTGCACCGCCGGCAGCAACAACGCGAGCAATACCCCAATGATCGTGATGACGACCAACAATTCGACGAGCGTGAAACCATGTAGGGGCGGCGTACGAGAGGCGGATGGCGAGGGAGATGGTTTCATTGCGTGATCCCGCAAATCATGAATTATTGTTGGGGTGGCAGTTGAACTGCCACCCCAGCCGATATGTGGCGACAGGTTGACAAGCCGTCCTATATCCGTTTTCTCCAGGCATAAGCCAACAGCCCCATCAGGCAGATGGGCAACAAGGCCAACGTAGACGGTTCGGGAATTATCTCCGAAAGACTATGTCCAGAGAGCCAGGCGACGTTGTCCGTCGAGAGGGCCGAATCCCAGAAGCCGTACTCATCGATCTGGCCCATCCAAACTCCAATAGTGGACTCGCCAAAGTACGAGCCGAAGAAGAGATGATCCGGCGTGGTTGCTTCGTTGACCGCCGTGGTGGACGAGTATTTCAACACATTGTCGCAATAAACTCGAAGTTTTGTTGACTGCAAGTTGTCCCAAGCAATCACATAATGATGCCAGACATTTGCGGAAGGAAAACTACTCCAGCCGTAATTCCTGTAAAAGGTACCGTTGATGGACTGAGCCATATAGTCGTTAGGGAGGTTGTAATTATAGTAGGTGCGCGAGGCGTGGTCGGTGTCCAACAGGTAGGGGTAATATGTGAGCGACGAGGAAGTGAAGGCGGTATTGATATTTCCCCACATTGAAATTGTCCCGGCGGTTCCGATTGTATGTCCGAGAACCTGCACCCGCGCCGAGAACGTTTCGCTCGTTCCTTGAGTCAAATCGATCGAATGATTTCCGCCATAAGCGAACGGCGTGCTGGTCGACCACCCCGCACCGTAGAGGAGCGAACCATCGTCGCCGCCGGTGCTGGCCGCAGTCGTCGTGCCGGTCCCTTCGTCGAAAAGCCAGGAATATGCGGGGGCCGTTGGCTCAATGGGCTCCGCAAACGCAGCCTGATAACAGGTCATAACGATCCCGAGGCAGATTGCCGTCCGAAACATCTTTGCACGGTTCATGGAAAATTTCCTTTCACGAAAATTGGATGTAACACCACTCTCTTTCAGGCGGACCGCCCGCCCAATCACTTTAAACTAAGACTTCATACTCCGCTTCTTTGATTTCTTCTCCTTTCGCTCGCTGAGCAAGTGACATGTTGGCTTTGTCGTGAACGACGCCCTTTTATGAAGTTTCACGTAAATCACGGCTTCTCCACGGTTGTCGGCTCCATCCGCAACACGGGGTCTCCGAATACGATCCAATCGACATAATACGTTCCGTTCAGGCCGTTTGTCGTGGCGATTGTCAAGAATCGGTCATTCGGTTTAAGCGGAATATCAATTTGCGCTGCGCCGTCTTTGTGGCAAAAGTTCAGTCGTTTCCACTTCAATTGACCGTCGATGAAAATCCATATATCCGCCATACCGCTCAGTTCGGGGTATGTGCGCGGCCCGTCGCCTAATCCGATGGTTGCTTGAAAACTGGCCGGGCGGACGCCTACAAACGTCTTTCGCATCGCTTCAAGATCGAACGTAATTCCGGTGCTGGCGTGCATGCCTAAAAGTCCGCGTCCCGAGGGCATATATTGTTCGCCCTTGCCCATCACATAAATCCAACCACTGGTATCCGTATCGCCTTTGGCTGAATACTTATCAACAGCTCGGGCCCAGATGCCGCCGATTGTCTTGCCCGACACCGTGCAAGTGGTTCTGACGCCGTCGATGTCTCTGTCGTCGGTGAATCCGTCATAGGCATTGCCGGACGAATCGATTTGCACCTTTTGAAAACGGAACGTTGGAACATAAGGGATAAACACTCCGTCGATAAATGAATGCCATTTTACTGAATGGTATTGGCTGTCGCTGTTGTAATTAACCTCCAGAAACCAAGTGTCTTGTTTTCCCGTTGATGGGTCGATGCCGCGTTCGCGGCGGTTGCCTGTGCCATTGCCCCCGGCGACGATGTCCAACAGATCGAGCTGCTTCGGCGGTTCGTACAAGCGGCGGACGAACTTGGGCGGCGTCGCGGTTTGCGTGAAACGCACCATGTCTTGCGAGGCCGTTCCCGAATCTTGGTGCGTTTCACGCACCCTACCGACCATGACCGACTCGCCGGCGCCGAGTTGCACCTCCCGAATCCCCGAATCCCCGAAACCCCGAATCCCCGCCTTGACCACAATCTTCCCCTCGAATACGTACGACGTGGTGTCGCCGTTCTCGGAGACCTCGACGCCGAACTCGGTGCCGAGGTCGGTGATGATCGCCGTCGGTGTACAAACGGCGAAGAGGGGAGAGTGTCCTGAACCCTGAACCCTGAACCCTGAACCCTTTGTTTCCACTCTCGCCGTGAGTTTGCCTGTTTTGAGATAGCCGCCGACGGTAGAATCAACTTTGTACGTACACGGTCCTTCGAGAATCACTCGCGCCCCGGTTTTGTAGGTTATTTGCAGCAACCCTGAAATCAGCGCATACTCGCGAGCCAATGGAACCGACGCGCCGACGACCGTTTGCGTTTCCTCGTTCGCCCAGCGGCAATCCTTCATGCCGGTAATCCGACCGACGTAGACTCTATCCATCGGACCGGAGGTCGTTGAACTCCGGCTATTGTCTACAACATTCAAATCGTAATCGGGCGAAATCTTGTACGCCCAACCGCCCAATAGCATCAAACACAAAACCACGGTGGCAACCAGATATGAAAAAACCGGCCCGCCGACAAACGAAGAGGAGAGAGGAGAGGGGAGAGGGGAGAGGGCGGGAAAGGAGGGAGCGGGAACCTGAGGTTCCAACGTGGCTGATTCCTTCCGCTTAGGATTCCAGCGCCAATACAACATTGCGTGGACCCGCATCTGTTGATGGTAGGCCGCCCGTGCCGAGGAATCTTCGAGAAGTATCGCTTCAAGTCGTTCTAATTCCTGCGCGGTCAGACCGCCGTCGGCGACCTTCGACAAAAGGGCGGGCAGATCGGGATGGGAAGGAGCGCTCGTCAACGGTCCTCCTCCCGTCCGGTCAGCTTGTTGCGGATGCAGTCGGCCAATTGCCCGCGGATGCGATACAGCGCGTCGGCGATAGCGCCGGGCGAGCGGCCGGTCTTTCTAGATATCTCCGCCAGGCCGATGTCGTCGCTGTAGCGAAGCTCGATCAACTCCCGCTTCGGAGGAGCAAGCTCTTCGATGCACTGGTCCAACGCCGTCTGCTCGACGTCGACCGATTGTCCGTCGAAAGCGGCGGCGTCCTCGGCCAATCGCGCGAGGAGCAGGTCGCCGAAACGCAGACGATCACGGCCGCGGCGTTTGATAAACGCCAATATTTGGTAATGGGCAATGGTCTTTGCCCAGGGCCAAAAGGGGGCATCCATGCGGTACTCTTCCCGCTTCCGCCAGAGAATCAGGTTTGTCTCTTGAAGCACGTCCTTGGCGTCGTCCACATGCGCGACCAGCGAGAGAATGTATGCAAACAAACCCTGCTGCGCGCTCGTGACTCGATCGACAAATGCTTCAAGAGGATCGAGGCGGTCCACAATTGCACCCCATAAAGATGAGTCATTTCGCCGCCGCTACTGGTCCGACGGCCTTCCTGTAGTATAATTAGCGGACAATCGTCGATTATCAGATGGAAAATTCCCGTAACGCCCGATCGGGCCATAAAACACCATGATTTCGGACAATATTCTCGATCTGATCGGAAACACGCCCTTGGTGCGTCTGAAGGGGGAAAACATCTACGCCAAGGCGGAGTTCCTCAATCCCGGCGGCAGCATAAAGGACCGCGTCGCCCTGGCCATGTTGGAGGGGGCCGAACGCGACGGTCGGCTGAAGCCCGACTCGATCATCGCCGAGGCGACCAGCGGCAACACGGGCATCGGGGTGGCGTTGATCGGGCGGCTAAAGGGCTATCCCGTGCGGATTGTGATGCCCCGAGGGATGAGCGAGGAGCGGAAGAAAATCATTCGCGCCCTGGGCGCGGAGTTGATCCTCACGCCCGACGAGGAGAGCATCGACGGGGCGGTGCGAGTGGTCCGCGAGATGGCGGCGTCCGATCCCCGCATATTCGTCCCCCAACAGTTTGAGAACCCCGATAATCCCCGCTGCCACTACGAAAACACCGCCCACGAACTTTGGCGTCAGATGGGCGGGGAAATCGACTGCTTCGTCGCCGGTGTGGGCAGCGGCGGCACGCTGCAAGGCGTCGGCCAATTTCTCAAGGAGCACAAGCCGGACGCCCACCTCGTCGCCGTCGAGCCGAAGGACGTCGCCGCCCTGCTGGGCCACGAACCTGGCCTGCACCAGATTCAAGGGATCGGCGACGGATTCATTCCGGCCGTGCTGGACATCTCCCTGGTCGACGAGGTTGTGGAAGTAACCGACGAAGACGCCATCGAGACGACCCGGCAGTTGGGCCGCGACCTTGGACTGCTGGTCGGCGTCTCGTCTGGGGCCAACGTCTGGGCCGCGCGTCAAATAGCCGCCCGCCGCCCCGGCAACATCGCCACAGTGCTGCCCGACCGCGCCGAGCGATATTTCAGCACGGCGCTGCTTTAACCGCTATATTAACCTATGTTCGGGATACGAAACATCAACCGATAGCCGGAGGCTAACGGCTTCCTGGTGGGCAAGGCAAATATCGCACATATAGTCCATTATGCGCGAATGCCTTCTCCAACACATTCACTACATACCTCACCAGGAAAGGCAATCTATAATCCCCAGCCCCCCTCTTGCGCCGTAAATGTCACTGTGGTATAGTATGGAGAATATCGGGGTTCTGAGCGATCTCATTTTCCATCATGAATGATGCCCGGAAAATTATTTTAACAATTTTTTGACGAAAGGGAGGCATCGTGTCAAGTCGTCTCATCACTGTATGGTCGTCATTTGTTGTCTTACCTGTAACAAAGAATCTTGCCTTCAGTCTCTCTCTAGCGTTGCTGCTCCTGCCGCCCTCGATTTCACGGGCGGGAATTTCAATGTTGGGCAACGTCGATCCGTCTAATACATCATCCTGGGGCGACGTGTATATCGGCAAGGACTCTTACGGCTCGGTGCGCGTCGACGGCGGCACTGACGTTGAATCATGGGATGTTATCCTAGGTTACGGAAGCGGAGTCACCGGCGAGGCGACCATAAACGGCGCGGGCACGACGTGGGAAAACAGGGTCTGGTCCTACGAGGACAGTATTTGGGTCGGTTTCTTAGGCACAGGGATACTGAACATCAACAACGGAGGGACAGTCAACAGCCATAGCACCGGTCTCGGATGTCAATCCGGTTCGCAAGGCACGGTTATGGTCTCCGGCAACGGTTCGGCTTTGAACAACGGGGGTATTTGTGTCGGACAGTTGGGTAAGGGTACATTGGAAATCACTAACCGCGGCACGGTCGTCAATGATCATGGCTGCATCGGATTTGAGATCGGTTCAGAGGGCACAGCGAAGGTGGACGGCGCGGGTTCAACGTGGACCAACAATAGTCTTCTTGCTGTCGGCCACTCTGGCACGGGTACGCTGAACATCACCGGCGGCGGCACGGTCATTAGTGGTTCCGGTGCCGACGAGGACCGCGGCGACATCGGCTTCGACTACGATGCAAAGGGCACGGTGACGGTGGACGGCGCGGGTTCGACCTGGACCAACAACTGTATTCTTTATGTCGGCTACCATGGGACGGCCGCGCTGAACATCACCAACGGCGGCAAGGTTGACTGCGATTGCGATTACGAATGCTTTATCGGCGTTGATTCCGGTTCGAGGGGCACAGTGACGGTGGACGGCGCGGGTTCGACCTGGACCAACAATTGTATCCTTGATGTCGGCCGCTCCGGATCGGGGACGCTAAACATCACCGGCGGCGGGACGGTCAGCGTCAGCAGTGATGGCGGCTACTCCACCAGCTACATCGGCCATTATTCCACTTCGGAAGGGACGGCGACGGTCGACGGCGCGGGTTCGGCGTTGAGCACCGACAATCTCTTTGTTGGAAGCAGCGGCAATGGGACACTAAAAATCACCGGCGGCGGGGTGGTCAACAGTTCTACCTGTTACATCGGCGCCGGATCCGGATCCAATTCGATGGGCACGGTGACGGTGGACGGCACGGATTCGGCGTGCCACACCGGCTATCTGTACGTCGGCTATTTTGGCGCGGCCACGCTGAACATCGCCAACGGTGGCATGGTTGCCGCCGCCGCCGACGCTTCGATAAATGACAAGTCTCTACTGTCAATCCGCGTCGGCAACGACGACATGCTTACCGTCGGCGGCGATTTCACCAACAACGGCGCGGTAAGATTGACCGCCGATGCCGATTTACAAGCCGGAATTTACACGCCGATTTCGGTCGCCGGCGATTGGGCCGACGGCGGCGCTTATGAAGCCTTCGGCGGCGTGTGGGATGCGCCGGCTCATGTGTTTATCGTGGGAGCCATGACGGAAGCAAACGTCAACGGCCAAGCGACGATTCACCTCGACGCCGATCAACGCATCAAGGTGGGTAATGCGCTGGTTGCAAGTTTCATGCCAACCGAAGAACACACGCAATTGGACTTCACCGCCACGGCGACAAGCGACAGCGCGTTGGAGGGCCTCTTAGCTCTGCTCGGAGAAAATGAATCCGTGCAGGCCAGTTGGGATTTCAACGTCAGCGGCCTTCCAACCGGGGACGACGTAATGCTGTCATTTACCCTGAGCGAATCGCTTACGACGGGTGATTGTCGCATTTGGCATTATAATGGAACCTGGACGAGCTATTCAGCCGACGATCTGCTGGTCTCCGACGACTGGGCCAGCTTCACGGTCGACAGCTTCAGCACCTACGCCGTAACGGCCACAGTCGTGCCCGAACCGCAGGCTCTGACACTGCTTATTGTTGCCGGATTGATCGGGATGCTTCAACGGCGTTTCCGTTAGGCAAGCGGCCCCGCTAAACGGTTAACCATAAAGTAATGTGACCATGCACTAGGCAAGTGCATCTCTGAGGAAGCGGCCGGTGTGGTTGTCCGACAGGGCGGCGATTTGCTCGGGGGTGCCGGCGGCGACTAGCCGGCCTCCCTGTTCGCCGCCCTCGGGACCGAGGTCGATGATCCAATCGGCC
>JAFGLH010000253.1 GCA_016928165.1 Pirellulales bacterium
CCAACGCTTGGCAGGGCACTCCGGCGATGTTTTCGCCCAGCGCTCCGGCGGCGATAATCTCGCCCGCTCCCAGCCATGCCACCAGGACCAAAACGCTCAGGGCTAGTGCCTGAAAAGTCTTCTCCCGCCATAGCGCCAGCAGCGACCCGAGGCTGCCGCAGGCCAGCACGGCGGCCAGCGTGACGGCCGTTGCCCTGGCGATCTGGCCATAAGAAACCCCGCCGAACAGCGCCGTCAACATAAACACCGGCAGCGCCGCGGCCAGCATCACCAACACATGCAGCAAACTTGCCAGCAGCTTGCCAAGCACCAACTCGCAGTTGGTCATGTTTGTCAGCAGCAGCAGCACCAGCGTGCGGCGGTCCTTCTCGTGGGCCACCTCGCTGGCCGCCAGCAACGCCGAAAAAAAGATCGCCAAGGCCAACTGCAAGGGGGCAAGTATCTGAAAGAGGATCGTGCCGAAGCGGGCCAGGTCGCCCACATCCCTGACCAACTGCGTCCCGGTCAACACCAGCCACGCCGTGCACATCAACACCAGCAGCGCCAACGGATACGCCGTCCGCGCGACGTACAGCTTGGTCCGCCGCGGCGCTATGGCCAGTTCGCGCGTGAATACAGGGCCGATCAACACGGGCGCATCATCTCCTCCCTTTGTCCGCCGTCCGGGAGAGGTACCGGGGGTGAGGACAGATGGAAAAACGACAACCCCCGACAAATTTTAACAGAATCGCGCCCCGAGATGTAGGCCGGGTCAAGACCGGCATGGATTGCTTCAGTTCCCGGCGTCCGAGGCGGTCGGCACGTAGTCGCTCGTGCTGCCGGGACGATATGCCGGCATGGCCTCGTTGGCTGGCGGGATTGAGTACGGGCTGGCCGCCGGCGTTGCCCCGCTAGGTGCGGCGTAGCCCGAATTGTCCGGGATTGGCGGCGTATAGCCGGGAACGGGCGGCATGTAGCCTCCGCTGCCAGTGGCGGGTGGAGCGGCGGTCGGCGACGAATAACGGCTGCCTACCAACGGCGCCTCGCCGCCGGGCGATGAATAACGACTGCCGGACGACGCGGCATCGGTCCCCGACGGAGCGGAATAATTAGGAGCGGGATTCTCGTAGCGCGAACCGCCGTATGGAGTAGGTGGGTTGTAGCCGCCGGACTCGCTGCTAGGCGCCTTGTAGGGGCTTGTGCCATAGGGGGAACCGGCCGCCGGTGCGTAGCTGCCCGTGCCGTTGCCTACGTCATAGGGTGGAGGATTGCCATCGGTCGGCGGCGGCGCAACGTAGCGACCACCGGCCGTGTTGCCGCCGTAAGCGTCAGACGGGGCGTTCGGATACGTCGCTGCGGAGCGGACCGGATTGTAGCTCTCCGTGGGCGCGGCCGTGGGCGCGTAACCGCCGCTCGAAGTGTTGTTATAAGATGGCGTGGATGGCGCGGTGGACGTGGACGGGTAGGCGTTCGCGCCGTCGTAGGGAGCGACGGGCGGTACGGTCGGCGCGCCGTACGCCTCGCCGCCGCCGTATGAAGTGTTCGGCGACGGATCGCCGTACGGCTGCGGTGTGCCGTATGCCTGTACTCCCGGCACCCCGGCCGTGCTCGCCGTGTATGCGGGATCGTTGCCGGCCCCGTAGGAAGGCGTCGTCGGTTGATAAGGATTCTGCTGCGATGGGTACTCGGTGCCGGGCGTTACGGCGACCGCAGGCGTCTCGGTCGGCGGGGTCCAAGCCGGCGCCGTGGTGCCGCTGGCGGCCGCCAAAGCCGAGGGCCTGGCCGGCGCGCCGACATTGCTCGGCGCGGCTATCGACTGCGACTGGAACGGGCTACGCTTCCAAAAAGCCAAGTTGGGCATCCCCCACTGGCCGCCCGAACAACCCGACAATAATGTCGCCGCCAACACGGCCGACAGACAACGCGCTACGTTTGTTCGCATGACTTCCGTGTCCTTTGCGATAAAACGGAAAATCGAATACCGTATTTATTTAGGATCGAACCGCGCGGACGGTTTGATTATTCCTTTTCAATAAACCCTGCCGGCAATGCGGATATTTCCACCGGCCGACGAGAATATCCCTTCTCGCAACACGCCGGGGGAACAAACGCTCGGGCGGATTATAGACGGCAACGCGGGTGGGTCAATGTCAGTATTGGACGGATCATGGGTAAATGGGGGGGCAAGGGTATATAGACAAAGGACTCGTGGCTCAGGTACTGGGTATCTGAGCTACGGTTTCGGCCGAAGACGGCGGCGGAAACGGGCCTTGTCGCCATCGGACACCGCTGGGCTTTCGACCGCGCGGCGATATACCGCCTGGGCTTGTTCTATTTTTTCCAGTTGCTCTAAAATATCTGCCAGCAATGTATAAGCATCCGCGTAGCCCGGGTGCCGTTCCAGCAGGCCTTCCAAAACGGCGACGGCCTCGTCGGTTTGGCCCTGTTTTTGCAGGTAGAAGGCCAAGGTGAAGGCGTATTTTGGCTCGGCCGGTTGCAGTTCGGCGGCCTTGCGCGCCCAGCGGATCGATTCGGCCGGGTTCGGCTCGGCCAGCGCGACCGCCAGGTTGTAGGCGGCCGGGGCGAGTAGCGGGTCGGCCCGCAACGCCGCGCGTAAATGGCGTTCCGCTTCGTCGAGGCGTCTCTGTTCGCCGAGCAGCAGGCCGAGGTTGAAATGTGCCGCCGCGCTGTCCGGGGCAATTTTTAACGCCCGGCGCAGGCAATCTTCCGCCCGATCGTTGCGGCCGGCGAGATTGTAGGCCAACGAGGCGTTGACCAGCGTCGGCACGCTGTTGGGCATCAACCGCAGCGACAGTTCGCATTCCTCGATGGCCCGATGAACTTGGCCCAGATTGCAGTAGTAGTTGCCCAGGTTGGCGTGCATGTTCGGGTCGTCCGGTCGGCTGTGCATAGAATCGATCAATTCCTGCACGGCGCGGGCGAGGGCCGCGCGCCGCTCGACCGTGGTTGTCTCGATGGTCCGGCCGGTTAGCGAGCGGGCCGCGGCGACGCGGACCAGCCGATACTCGTCGTCGACGGCGGCAAGGAGTTTTTCGGCGGCCTCCGGCGAGTGCAGGCCGGCGAGCGCGTCGGCCGCGCCGGCGCGGACCAGCGGCGAGGGGTCGTCCATCGCGCGGAGAACCGCCGGCCATTTCCGTTGGTCGCCGCAAGAGGCGAGCAGGCGGAGGAGTGAATTGGCGAACACGGCGTCGCGGTCCTCGCCGGTGACGTATGCGAGCATCTCCGGCAGGCGCGACCAATCTTCCGCCCGCGCGGCGGCGAGCAGCTC
The DNA here is from genome assembly GCA_016928165.1 of Pirellulales bacterium. GTDB lineage: Bacteria > Planctomycetota > Planctomycetia > Pirellulales > Thermoguttaceae > JAHIKV01. The sequence goes on from JAFGLH010000253.1 coordinate 3,269, forward strand.
GGCCCTGGCGATGACCGGCCCTTGAAAACCGCTGGGATACCATTTTCTCGTCCACTCGTCGGCCCAGGCGGCGGTTTCTTCTTGGTGGCAAATGTTGCAGGCGTTCGGCGAGTTGAACTTCATGGTGGCGGCCGGGGTGGGCGGCAGCATCGAGTGGTCGCTGCGGTCCATCCGCGCGAAGCGGGTCATCGGCATGTGGCAGGCGATGCAGTGGTTGCCCGTGTTGTCGGCCTCGTGGTGCGAATGGGCGGTTGAATCGGCGACCAGATCGGCGTGGCAGGGCAGGCACGCGGCGTTCGCGTCGCCCTCTCTAAACCGGTAGCGTCCGCTGGACGTGTGGCAGTGGGTGCAATCGAGCTTGCCCGACTGGACGCAGGGACTCATCATCCATGTGGTGTAGGTGTAGTTTTCGCCCAGGTCGCGGCCGTCGGGGTGGAAGTCGGGGTGTTCGAGGGTTATCAGGCCGAAGTGGTCGAAGAACCGTTCGCCCGGGGCAAAGGCGGCGGAGACCGGATACAGCTTGGCGTGGCAGGAGCCGCAGGCGGCGTTGTTCAGTTCGGCCGTGGTCCGCGCGCCCATGCGAACGAGTTTCAAGTCGTCGGGCATCTCGGCGCCGTCGAGGCTTTCGGCCAGCCGGACGTGTTCCGCGCCGGGTCCGTGGCAGGTCTCGCAGTTGATGCCCGGCTCTTTCCAAACGGTGTGATACGTGTCGGAGGCCAGGTCGTAGTTGGTCGATAGCTGGCTGACGTGGCAGCCGTAGCAGGAAGTGTTGAAGGTGTATTCGCGGTCGGTCCAGTGGACGACCTCCTCGGGCACGTCGACGAAGTGGCGCAGCGCGCTGGCGGCCGTGTCGTACCACCGGTCGGCCTTTACGTCGTAGGCGACCGGCAAGACTTGGAGCCGGCCCTTGTCCAACGGGGTAAGGAAGTAGTAGACGTTTTTTCCGCCCATTAAGTGGACGATCGGATAGCGCTTTTCGCCGTCGGGGCCGGTTTCCCGGACGAAGGCATCGCCGCCGTCGATCACGGCTCGATAGCGGTGCTCGCCGACTGCAATGTCTTCGTTCTGCGGGGCGAGCTTGGCGGCCAACTCGACGCTAAACGGCTGCATGGCGAAGCCGTGGTGCGAGGTGGCCCAGAGTTGGTGGAACTTCTCGTGGCAACCGCGGCAGCCCGTCGAGCCGACAAATTTATCAGCGGCCGGTGCGTCGGGCGAGGGCGCGTCGGACGGCGTGCAGCCCGACGCTACGAGGGCCGCCAAGACCGCCGCGATCTCGAAAATCGGTTTCGTCGGTTTCGGCATCGTGGGCGTCTGTGCCACAGGTTAAAGCCCTGGATTCCGCGTTTTTTCGAGTTGGTCATCAAAGTCGCGGATTTCCATTTTAACCCCCCCGCTCCCCCTCGTCCGTGGTGAGAGAATCGAAGGACGGAAAGCTGCTCGGCTAGGATGTTGCTGGACTTTTGCAAATTTGTCCCCTCTTCCTTCGGGAGAGGGGACTTTCGTTTTCGAATTTGCAAAAGTTCAGATGTTGTATAATTTGCCGCGACTATTATAACCAACACGGTGGCCCAATTTCCACATGTGCTTTGTAGTGGATCGTTGGACGGACCACTACTGCTGCAACTGAAAGGTGAACGGGTCGGCGTCTTTCATCGTGGAGCGCGGCCGGGCCGGTCGATCGGGGACTTCGTTCAGATCGCTAGCCGTTTTTCGGAGGAGAAAAGATATTCTCTGCCTTTGCAAAGGCAGAGAATATCTTTTCCTTTCCTTGCGCGAGGAAGGGCAACCAACCTCGTGATACGTGGACAGCCAGCCCGAAAGAATTGTAGGTCAGGTACTCCGTACCTGACACCGGCGATGGAAGATACGAATTGTCGGGTACGAGGTACCTGACCTACGGAGTTCATCTTCGTCCGGCGGGGGGCGCGGGCCGACCGGCCTGGGAGGACGGAGTCCGGTCTGGCATCAGCCGCCAGCCGGTCGGCGTGTGCGGACGAAACGGATCGCCCTTGAAAAACTTCAACGGATCGTTCACGACAATGTCGTAAAACTGATAGACGCGATAGTCCTTGCCGTTGGGTTCGACGATCCGCAGCGCGAACGGCGTCATCCCGTCCGTGGTGATGATGAAGTGGGCGTGGTGGAAGTTGGCCGCCTCCTGCCGCGAGCGGGGATAGGCTTCGAGCCATATCTGCTCCTGGGCGTCGGGCGGCGTGATGATGCGGATGAAGTACCGCTTTTTGAGGGTTTCCGCCTCGGCGCCGAACAGGAACGGCAGCGGCCCGTCGGCGATCGCCTTGCCCCGCATCTCCACCGGCAGCTTGTGCTCGTTGACCGTCCGGTTGACCGCGTCAAATTCATAGACCGCTTCTCCGTCGCAGAGCCAGTATTCCATGCGGTGCTCCTCGATGGGCGTCTCGCGGCCGTCTTTCTCGGTCGTCTCCACGCGGAACAGCCCTCGGTCGGGGGCGGCGAACTTGATTATGCCCGCCTCGACCTGCTTCGGCTGGAGCGGTTGGTTCGGACGCGGCGGCGAAAATATCGCATCGTAAATCCAGCGCTTGAAGCGGCAGTCGAAGGTCTTGATCTTCCGGTTCCGCTGCTCCCACAGGTTCAACACCCGATCGACGTGGGCCTCTTGTTGGGGCGTGAGCGCAAAGGGCGCGGGTGACGGCTGCGGCGGCCGGGCGGCGCGTTGCCCATCGGCCGGCGGCGGCATGCGACGCTCGATGCCCGGCGCCTGAGGACGCACCGGCTGATCTGGCCCCGGCTGCGGATACGTCTGCGCAAACAACGCGGCCGACAAAAGCGAACAAACCAACAACCCGATTGCGCCCATGCGTGCATACATTGCGGCACTCCTGGTAAATGTGCGTTTGGACGGCGATTGTAACAACAACCGGGCCATCCCCCTATGGCAGTTTTCCGCTTACCGCGGCCGCTCCGGCGACCAGACCGGACGCTTCATCTTTGCTTCTCGCGCGGGGGGCCTAGGCCGCGGCTCGGCATGAGGGGGCGGCCGCGATTCGACGCGCCGCGCCTCCAGCAGCGGAACTCGCTCCTCGGTCCGGTCCAACTCGGCGGGCGTCCAACGGCTCGAACGCTCGCGGGGCGTCGAAATGTCGATCGGCATGTCGGCCTGCAACTTCCGCCCGTCCTCGGTCACGTAGCGCACGAACAGATGCAGCTTGTCGTGCTGGGGACGCGTCTCGTGCCAGCCCATCATCAGGTGCATCGCCGGCGCCGAGTCGGCCAGCCGGAACGCTTCGGCGGTCTCGGCAACGGTGTATTCCCATCGGGCGACCGTGGCCGCGCGCCCTTCGGCGTCGGTCACGGCCGGATCGAGCACCACCACGCTTACCTCGGCCGGGGCATCGACCGGCCGACCCTCGGCGTCGCGCGGTTCGACGATGGCCAGCACCCCGGCATCGCCCAGCCCGCCGGTCAGCGCGGGGTTCAGCGCAATCGAATGCACCCGGCGGCTGTCGCCGCTCGGACTGATCGGCTCGCCCAACAACGGCACCATCGCCGAAGTCTCCTCGGCGTTCGGCCGCGCGGGAGGCGCTTCGCCGCCGTTCTCCAACACAGGACCGGACGGTCCGCGCAAGTGTTCGGGCACCTCGGGCACGCCCCGGGGCGTCAACGATTCGGGTACTTTCTCCGAGGGGCGCGACGGCAATTCAATCGCCGGCGGAGCGATCCCGTTCGGCGCCGCCGAATCGGACCTCGTCCTCGGCGTCGAGTTGCCCGGCCGCCAACCGTCGCCGCTGGACCGGGCGTCGCCGTCGCACAAGTCTTGCATGTCTTCCAAGGCCCAGCGAAGGCGGTAGATTTCGTCTTCCTTGCGGCGGAGTTCCCGCTCGAGAAGTTCCCTGGTCGGGTCGCTGCGACAGCCAGCCAGAGCAAACAACAGCAAACCGACGACGGCGAAATGCCACGTTTTCATAAATACCTCGCGCTTAGCACCAGGGCGCCTCCCCCCCATGCGGCGCGGCGGATGATAAACCTTTGCGTTGTGAAAAGACGATTCGACGAGTTGGCCGCCGTGTCGGCGACCGCCACGCTTTCCCCGCTATCCACTATCCACTACCCACTATCCTTCATTTGCCCCGCGTGTTCGATGACGTGATCGATCAGTCCGTATTCGAGCGCCTCCTCGGCCGACATGAAGCGGTCGCGGTCGGTGTCTTGCTCGATTTTTTCCAGCGGGTGGCCGGTGTGTTTTATCAGTATGCGGTTGAGTCGCTCCTTGACCTTGATGAACTCCTTGGCGTGAATGAGGATGTCCTCGGCGGTGCCTTCTGCGCCGGCCAGCGGTTGATGGATCATGATTCGCGCGTTGGGCAGTGCCTTCCGCTTGCCGGCGGTTCCGGCGGCCAACAGCACGGCCCCCATCGAGGCCGCCTGGCCGATGCAGTACGTGGCCACGGGGCAATCGACGAATTGCATCGTATCGTAGATGGCCAGGCCGGCGGCGATGCTCCCGCCCGGCGAGTTGATGTAAAAATGAATGTCGGCCTTGGCGTCTTCCGATTGGAGAAAGAGCAACTGCGCGACGATGGCGTTGGCCACTTCGTCGTTGACCTGCGAGCCGAGAAAGACGATGCGGTCCTTCAGCAGGCGGCTGTAGATGTCCATCGCCCGCTCTTCGCGGCCGCTCTTTTCGATGACGTATGGTATTAGGGGCATGGGGATGAGTGGTTAGTGGTCAGTGGCTTGTGGCCGGTGGAAAGTATTAAAACCGCTGGCGGTTTCGCACTGGCCGCTATTTGTCTTCCTCGACTTCGGCTTTTTGCTTGGTGAGTATGTCGTCCACGACGCCGTAGTTTTTTGCCTGCTTGGCCGTCATGTAAAAATCGCGATCGGTGTCTTTTGCGATTCGCTCGATCGGCTGTCCGGTGTGTTCGGCGAGGATCGCGTTGAGCGACTCTCGGGTCTGGATGATTTCCTGCGCCTGGATTTCGATGTCGGATATTTGTCCGCCCACCTGGCCGTATGGTTGGTGGATCATCACTTTCGCGTGCGGCAGGGCGAAGCGTTTGCCCTTCGCGCCGCCGGCCAACAGGACCGCGCCACCGCTGGCGGCGAGGCCGACGCAATAAGTAGCCACCGGGCAACTGAGAATCTGCATCGTGTCGTAGATGGCCAGCGTGGCGGTCACGCTGCCGCCGGGCGAATTGATGTAGAAGTGGATGTCCTTTCGCCGGTTCTCGCTTTGCAAGTACAACAGCTTCATCACCAACTCGTTGGCGTTGCCGTCGTGAATCTCGCCTTGCAGGAGAATAATTCTGTTTTCCAGCAACAGATCGCCGAGCGTCATCTGCCGCTGGCGCTGATAATCGCGATAAGACAAACGAGGATCGAAGACTCCCGGCCGGTATGTTTCGCTCATGGATGATCCTTCATCGGCGAATTAGTATGTGGTGATTAGTGGCTAGCGGGCCGCCGTGCCGGAGGCCGCTAAACATGGCGCCCTCACATCCCCCGTCCCTCGCCCCTTGCCGTGCCCAAACCTTCGTGTTTCGCTTCGGGCACTTCCTCTCCCTCGTCGTACTTGGCCTCGGGAATGTCGTCTTCCTCGCCGCCGCCGGCCGTCTGGTTAATCGCTTCCTCGTCGGTCTGGCGGAACGAATAGGGCACTTCCTTGAACTTGGCGTGTTTGAGGATCAATTCGATGGTCTTCCGCTCGACTACCTGGTTCCTCAGGGCGTCCATCGAGCCGGATTTTTCCAGTCTCGCCCTGACCCGCCGCGGCGACTCGTTGGCGGCGGCGGCGATCAGCCGGACCTCCTCCTCGTAATCCGCCTCCGAGGCGTCGATTTTTTCCTCCTCGGCAATGCGTTCGAGGATGAAGTGTTCCTTCAGCGCGCGGGCGGTGGCGGCCATGTTGTTCTGGCGGATGAAGTTTTCCTGGGCGCGGATTTCGTCCTCGCCGAAGCCGCTCCGCCGCAACTCCATTACCGCCCGCTGCAACTCGCGGTTGCTCTGGCGTTTGAGCAATTCGGGCGGAAGCTCCCAATCGGCGGCCACGGTCAAGGCGGCGGTGATTTGCTCTCGGGCACGGCGGTGCTGCTCGTACTCCAATTGCCGGCCGAGTTGATCGCGGATCGCGTCGCGCAGCTCGGCTTCGTCCCGGAAACCGCCCAACTCCTCAAGAAACGCGGCGTTTAACTCGGGCAATTCGAGCTTCTTGACCTCCAATACCTCGAAAACGGCCGTCACTTTTTGGCCGCGGAGCAGGACGTTGGGGGCGTCGTCGCTCAATTCGGCCTCGCCCTGGCGGGTCTCGCCCGCGCGGACGCCGTCCATCAATTTATCGAAACCCCTGATGTTGCCGTCGCGGAAGCTGAGCACCGGACGAATGCGGATCACCTCTTCCTCGGCGCTGGATAGCTGCCGACCGTCGTGCCGGAAGCTCAGATTGGTGGTGATGTAGTCGCCCGGCGAGGCCGGTCCATCGTGCGGAACCAGGCGGCCGTGGCGGGCCAAAATGTTTTGCAGCGTGTCATCCACGTCCTTGTCGTTCAATTCGCGGATCGGTTTCTCGATCTTCAATCCCTTCCACTCGGGCACGTCGAATTCCGGCCGCACCTCGATGTCGAACTCGAAGGTAAATGGGCCTTCGCCGGGCAACTCGATCGCCTCGAAATCAAAATCCGGCTCGCTGATCGCCGAAAGCTTCTCGTCCGCGCTGACCTGCTCGAGGCTGTCCATCAGCAACGCGCCCTTGACCTTATCGGCGACGTCTTTGCGAAAGCGGGCCTCGATCAGCTTCCGGGGCGCGTGGCCCTGGCGAAACCCCGGCACCTGCGCGGTGGGCATCAACTCGGTGTACTCCTTGTCGAAGTAACGATCGATGTCCTCGCGGGAAACAGTCACCGTCACGTGGCGCCGGCAGGTGCCGCGGTCCTCTATCGTTACCTCGAGCGAGAGCGGTTCCCGGTCGGGCTCCGCCTCCGCTACGGCCGATTCGGCGGACGGCGATTCGTCGTCGGGAAGATCGTAATTATCTTGGTCAGACATGATGGCGCCACGGCAATAAGGGTCATGTTGTGCGTGTAAAGAGCGGGTGATGGGGTTCGAACCCACGACAACGACGTTGGCAACGTCGTGCTCTACCAACTGAGCTACACCCGCAATCGGAGCGCAAGACCGAACCACTCCGCTCGGCCCCCGTGCCGAATCCCGGAATTATAGGCGGATAGGCGGCGCTTTCAAGGGCAATTGGGCAAAAAGCCGGTAAAACAGGAGGTCTGCGGAGCTTGCCATGCCCCGCTCGCGGGCCGTAAGTATGGCTTCCTCAACCCAGATATACTTGGTTGCGATGCGGACCGTTCCATACTAATATGGTTGGAATGGACGCAAAATTGATAGTCGTCGGCGGAAAGGCCAGCAAGGGGGAAATCTCCCTAAAGCTGCCCATGACCATCGGCCGCAGCCGCGAGGCCGAATTGACGATCGCCCATCCGATGATTAGCCGGCGGCACTGCGAGTTGTTCGAGGCCGACGGACTGCTGATGATCCGCGACTTGGATTCGCTCAACGGCACGCTGGTCGCCGGGCGTCGGATCAAGGAATCGCCCTTGCCGCCGGATGGGGAATTTACCATCGGCCCCTTGACCTTCCGCGCCCGGTACCAGTACGAGGGCGACATCGACGCCTTGCCCGAGGCCGTACCGGCCGAGCCTGCCCCGTCGCCACACCAACTACCGGCGGCCTGGTCCGATTCGCCGCCGGCTGACTCGGGCGGCGAGGCGGTCGCTCCCGATCAGATGACCGAATCGACCGCGGCGGCCGAGCAGGCACCTGTGGAACTCGCCTTCCTCGACGAAATTCAAGGCGAACCATCCGCGGCGGTTGGAGAGAAACAACCGCCCGTCGCCGCGGAGGAAGCGCCCGACGCAAAGCCGCCGGCCGACAAACCTTCGCCCCAAGCCGGCGAGGAGTTCGACATCGACGAGTTCCTCGATGGTTTGAAATAGGGCGGGCGATTAAAATTTTGCCCTTGTTTTTTTAATGATTCCCAAGGCGTTAAAGCAAGGCTCAAAAAGTCAATGCATCACAAGCCCTATTTCCTTGCGTGGAAATAACTTGCAATGTGACTAGCCAATTAAAATGCCTGAAAATCAAGGCGGTGCATTTTCCAGTTGCATCAAATATCTTACGCCCACAGATGGAGCATCCCCCCGCCGACAGCTTGGCTGCTATGCGTTGCGGCCGCTGAAGGCGCTTAACAGATCGGCAATCTTCCGCATCACGTCCCCGTCGGGCAGCGGCAGCTTCAGGTAGGATTGGCCGGTGTTTTCGTCGCGAGTCACCAGTCCGCCGGGCAATCCGCCAAGCGCCCCGCCGGAGGCGTCTTGTTGAGGCCCGGCCAAGGTTTTGCCGAGTTTTTCCAGGAATGATGCGCCCGCCGCGAGAATGTCCCGCCAACCTTGATCGGCTGGAGCGGCGGCGGCCGCTCGCTCGACCGAAGGTTCTTCCCCTCGGCCGTCCGCCGGTGCGGTTTGCAGGGGCATTGACGAGGGGATCGTGCCGGTGGCTTTTTCCACCGACTCGACGAACTTTTTCAGCCGCGAGCCGCCGAGGAAGACCTCGTTCTGGCCGTCGTCTAAAACCCCGGCGAACATCGACTTCTTGAACGCCAGCAGGCCGAGCATCCCCTCCTCGATCGTGCCCTGGGCGATGAAATGGACCACCCGGACCGGACGGTGCTGGCCGAGGCGGTGAACGCGTCCGATCCGCTGTTCCAGCACGGCCGGGTTCCAGGGCTGGTCGAGGTTCACCACGGCCGAGGCGTTTTGCAGGTTCAGGCCGACCCCGCCGGCGTCGGTGGAGAGAAACAGCCGGCAATCGCCGTCCTCCTTGAATCGGCGGATCAGCCCTTTTCTGGCTGGGCCGGGCACGCCGCCGTGAAAAAACACGTGCCCCCACTTCCGCCGCTCCAGACGCCGCACGACCAATTCGTGCATCCGCGTCCACTGGCTGAAAACGACCACCTTCGAATCCCGCTCCTCGAACACTTCGCCCAGCAGATCGACCAGTTCGTCGGCCTTCACGCCGTGGTCCGTCCGTTTGTCCAGCAGATACGTGCTGTTGCACGACATCCGCATGTTTTGCAAGGCGATCCGCAGCCGCAACTGGTCGGCTTCGGAGAGGAACCCGTATCGACGCCATTTCTGCACCACGCGGGCCACCGTCTCGCGGTTTTCCTCGTGATAATCCATCTGCTGCTCGGTCATCGGCACGAAGAACCGCTTTTCCATCCGCTCGGGCAGTTCCTTGAGCACCTTGTCCTTGGTGCGGCGAATGAGGATCGGTCCCAGCGTTTTCGCAACCTCCGAAAGGTTGCGATACCCGACCACTTTGCCACATTCGTCGACGTGCTGATGTCTGTCGAGAAAGCGGAACATCGGCCCCAGCCGGAAGCGGTCGACGAACTCGACGATCGAATGCAATTCCTCCAGCCGGTTTTCCAGCGGCGTGCCGGTGAGCACGAGGGCGAACCGCGAATCGAGCCGCTTGACGCATTGCGCCGCGCGGGTCTTCCAGTTCTTTATCCGCTGGGCCTCGTCGAGGATGATCACGTCGGGCCGCCAGCGGCCGATCGCCTCCGCGTCGCGGTGGATTACGTCGTAGTTGGTCAATTTGTAGAACGAATCCTCGGCGTACAATGAGTTGCGCCGGATGGAAAGCCCCTCGACGACCGTCGCCGAACGGTCGGTGAACTTCTCGATCTCCTGCCGCCACTGGTGCTTCAGCGAGGTGGGAGAGACCACCAACACCCGTTCCACGCCGGCGGTCCTGGCCAGGATCTCCACCGCGGCGATGGCTTGGATGGTTTTACCCAAGCCCATGTCGTCGGCGATCAGGCACCGCCCAGCCTGGGCGGCGCGCAATGCCCCCTCGCGCTGATACGCGTACAGTTTCGTCTTCAGCAGCTTGCCGAATTGCCTGCTCCGCGCGTCTTGCGGAAAGGCCGCCGAAACCCGTGCGGCCAGCAACTCCTGATCGCGGACCTGCGCGATATATTCCAGGGCGTCGTCGTAGCAGCGCAATTCGTGACCGTTGGATTGCGCTTTCTGAAGAAACGCATGAAAGCGGGCGAAACCGTCCGGCTTCAAGCGGTTGCGCGCGTCGAAATATCGGCGGGCCATGCGCCGCAGCGACGGCGGGGCCTCGCTCCCCGGCCGGAATACCACCTCGCGCCGCGCGCCGTATTGCAAATAGACCTCGGAATAAGCCGGTTGATGGCCCAAAGCCAGCGCCTTTTTCGCTCCGCCGCGACGCTCCAGGCGGCCGAGAACAAACTCGATGTGCTTGCACGTGCCCAGGGTGTTGACGGCGAAGTCGGGGCACGAGCAATAGTTCTCGCCCAACGCCGAGCCGCGAATGGCCACCCGATAGGTCCGCTTCGTTTCGGGGTTGGCAACCTCGAATTCGGAAAATATGGGATCGTCGCCCAGGTTCCTCATGCGATACTTCTGCGCCCGGCCAAAGTCTCGCCGCAGCGCCGCCTGCCACTGCTCCAGCGACATCTCCGCCGGTTTCTTCAACCGGGAAAGCCCTCGGTTGCGCCCTTTCGTCGTTTGTCCGCGCGCGCTTTTCGCTTTCATCGGCATGGAAACCCTCCTCGAAAAAAACCAAAGCACTCCCGAGCGGGGAGCTAGTTTAACACCTCCATGAAAAACAGCCAAGTCTCTCTTGCACGCCGCAAATGCTCGCCTGTTTTTCGCCGGGCGGCAACCCAATCGCCGTTGCCGACATCTAACAGGCATTCGCGATACACCCCCCATCCGGCTGCGCCGTGAGAAAAAAACCGCACGAATCGAATTACTCTATAGGAAGGGACCGAGCCTCCTCCATCAACCGTTTTTCCACCGCTCGTGTGGGCCTCGCGAAAGTGAGTATAGTCATGCCGGACGGCAACCGCACCGACGAGTTCGTTCGCGAGTTCACTCGCTGTGCCCAGCGGTTGTACGCCTACATCTTCACCATGATGGGCCACGACTCCGGCGCGGACGACGTGTTCCAGGAAGCCAGCGCGCTGGCCTGGGAAAAGTTCGGCGAATATCGGCCGGGCAGCGACTTCTTCGCGTGGATATGCCGGATCGCCCGATTCCGAGCGCTGCGCCACTTCGACGCGCGGCAGCGGCGGCCTCGGCCGTTCAGCGATGCCTTTCGCGACGCCGTCGAGGCCGACATGGCGACGATGTCCGACGCGCTGGACGCCGAGATGCTTGCACTGGCCGATTGCTATCGAAAGCTCCGCGACGAGGACCGGGATCTGATCGACCGCCGCTATGCGCCCGGCGCCGACACCCGGCAGGTGGCCGCGGCGATCGGCCGGCCGCTGAGCACCGTGTATCGAATGCTCACCCGCGTGCACCGCGAACTGCTGGAATGTATCGAGCGGGCGATGCAGGACAAAGGATGACAATGGACGCGTCGAACCCCAATATCGCCGAACTCGAACGACTGCTGTGGCGGATGCGCGACGGGGCGATCGGCGGCGACGGCCTGGCGAGGATCGAAACGCTGGTGACCGGCGACGCGGAGGTCCGCCGCCATTACATCCGCTACGGCATGCTCTGCGGCGGCCTCCGCTGGCTCAATGCAGGAAACCAAGGGCCGGGGGTCGGGGGTCGGGGGCCGGGAATTGGAGATTTGGAGAAGGTCGATCTGCCGCTTGTCTCCCTCTCCCCTCTCGCCTCCCCCCTCTCAACTCCATTCGTCGGCGGGCCGGCTTTCTCCTACATGGTCGCCACCGTGGTCTTGTGTTTGATGCTGCTGGGCGGCTGGGCATATAAGGTTTCACATGTTCGCAACCAACATTATGTCGACAATAGCCGGAGGTCAACGACCTCCGATCCATTGGAGCAACCGGAATTGGTATTCGTCGGCCGCGTCACCGGAATGAAAGACTGCCGCTGGTCCGACCCCGACACGGGAACCTATCTCGGCGCTTCGGCCCCGCTGGGCCGCGAATACGCCCTGGCCTCCGGTTTGATGGAAATTACTTATAAGAGCGGCGCAAGAGTGATTCTCGAAGG
>JAFGLH010000254.1 GCA_016928165.1 Pirellulales bacterium
CCCCTCCCTCCCTCCCTCCCTCCCTCCCTCCCTCCCTCCCTCTCTCTCTGGCCCCTGGTCCCTGACCTCTGACCCATATATACTATCTGCATGAGCAGCGAGCCGACGGAAATTCAGGGCGGAGACGAGCGGCGTCGGGCGGCGGAAATGAGCCTCAAACGCGGCTATTTCCCCGCCGAAATTCCCGGCTACGACCCCGAGTGGTTTCTCGGCATCGGGGCCTACGGCGAGGTGTGGGTCGCCCGTGAGCGGAACACCGGCCGGCGGGTGGCGGTGAAGTTCTACACCCATCGCGGAGGGCTGGATTGGTCGCTGCTGAGCCGCGAGGTGGAGAAGCTCGCCTTTCTGTTCGCCGACCGTTACGTGGTGCAGTTGTTGGGCGTCGGTTGGGACGCCGATCCGCCTTACTATCTCATGGAGTATCTGGAAAAGGGGTCGCTGGCCGATCGGATCGCCGGGGGGCCGCTGCCGGTCGAGGAGGCGGTGGCGCTGTTCCGCGACGTGGCCACTGGGCTGGTCCACGCACACGGCAAGGGCGTCTTGCACTGCGACCTGAAGCCGGCCAACGTTCTGCTGGACCAGGACGGCAAGCCGCGGTTGGCCGACTTCGGCCAGTCGCGGCTTTCGACCGAACAAGCGCCGGCCTTGGGCACGATGTTCTACATGGCCCCGGAGCAGGCCGACCTGGAGGCGGTTCCCGACGCCCGCTGGGACGTCTACGCGCTGGGCGCGCTGCTTTATTGCATGTTGACCGGCGGTCCGCCGCACCGCTCGGCCAAAACGGAAGACATTTTCGAGCGGACGCCCGAGCTGAGCGAGCGGCTTGCCCACTATCGGCAAATGATCGAGCGGTCGCCGCCGCCGGCCGAGCATCGGCGGCGGCGGGGCGTCGACAAGATGCTCGCGGCGATAGTGGATCGATGTTTGGCGGTCGATCCCGAGCGGCGTTTTCCCAACGTGCAGGCGGTGCTCGACGCGCTGGACGAGCGGGCCGCGCGGCTGGCGCGGCGGCCGATGATGGTCCTCGGCGCCATCGGTCCGGCGTTGCTGCTGGCGGTGGTCGCCTGGTTCGCTTATCGCGGCTTCGACGCGGTTTTGCGGGAATCGGACGATGCGCTTACCACGCAGACGTTGGAGAGCAATCGGTTCGCCGTCCAACTGGCCGCGCGAACGGCCTCCAACGAGTTGGAAACCCGCTACCGGCTCGTCGAACAGATGGCCTCCTCGAAGGAGTTTCGCTCTCTGGCGGCCCGCGCGCTGGCCGACCCCGAGTTGCACGCCTTGTTGGTCCGGCTGGTCGATCCGATCGTCGGGCCGACCGAAAAGGAAAAACTCCGCGCGAAGTTTCTGGAAAATCCGAAGCGGCGGGAGTTGCAGGGGGCGTTCGAGGCGATGTTGCCCGAGACGACGCGCCCCTCGCAGGGAGAGAAGGTGGCCAGTTGGTTCTTTTGCGACGCCGGCGGGGTGTCCACCGTGCGCGTGCCCGAGGGGCGGACCATCGGCCGGGACTTCGCCTGGAGGAGCTTTTTCCAAGGCGGCCCAAGCGACCGTTCCGACCAGTGGCGTCCCGGGCCGGGCGAGCACATTCAACAGACCACGCTCTCCGACGTGTTTCGTTCGCGGTCCACTTATCGTTGGATAGTGGCCGTCAGCGCGCCGGTGTACGACCTGTCGCCGGAGAAAAAGTTCATCGGCGTGGTGGCGATGACGGCCGAGGTGGGCCGGTTCGTCGATTTCCCCGGCGACGGCGACCAATTTGCCGTGCTGGTCGACAACCGCGACGGCAAGCACAAGGGCGTCGTGCTGCAACATCCGCTGTTCGACAAGCTGCTGGAGAAAGAGCCGCAGTTGCCCGACCGCTTCCAATACTGCCGCGTTTCCTCCGACGACCTCCCCGATCCCCTGAAAGGCGATAATAAATACCGCGATCCCCTGGCGGCCGATCCCGATGGAGGAGAGTTCAACCGCCGCTGGCTCGCCCGCGTCGAGCCGGTCCGCGTCCGCGGCAATGACACCGGCTGGCTGGTGATCGTTCAGGAAGACTACAAGACGGCCATAGAAGACACATTGACCAGACTGAAGCGATGGCTGCTCCGCTACGGCCTGATTGCCCTGGCGATGGTCGCCCTGGTGATGGCGGCGATGTGGGGAATGGCGAAGCGGTTGAGCGGGAATAATTAAATTTTGAATGTCGAAATTCGACATTTCACTTCCATGCCCGACCTAATTGCACAAGGCGTTGAACCGCAACAACGATGGCGGCGGCCGCTGACCGAGGGGCAGGAGATCGCCATCGGCCGGCTGGGCGGCGCGTGGGCAGTGCCCTGGGACCACCAAGTCTCGCGGCTGCACGCAAGACTCGTTTGGAACGGACAACGACTACTGGTGGAAAAGACGCCGGAGGCGAAAAATCCGCTCTTCCTGCACGGCCGTCAGGAAGAACGGTTCGAGATCGCGCCGGGCGACCACTTCGTCGTCGGACAAACCACCTTCACGCTGGCCGACCAGCAGGTGGACGTCTCGCTCGATCAGCCGGCCCCGGTGCAACAGCAGTCGTTCAGCGCTCAGTATCTGAAAGGCGTTCAGTTCCGCAATCCCGACCACCGCATCGAAGTGCTCAGCCGGCTGCCCGAGGTGATCTCCGGCGCGGCCGGCGAAAAGGAGCTTTTCGTGCGTCTGGTGAGCATGTTGCTGGCCGGCGTGCCCCGGGCGGACGCGGCGGCGGTCGTGGCCGTTGAAGAGAGGCGAGGGGCGGGGGACGAGGGGCGAGGGAAAGAAGCACGTTTAGCGGCCGACGGCGCGTCGGCCCCCTCTCCCCTCTCATCGCTCCCCTCTCCCCTCGTCCTCCACTGGGACCAACGACTGGCGATAAGCGGCAACTTCCGACCCAGCCGGAGCTTAATCCTCGAATCGCTGCGGGCAGGACAAAGTCTGTTGCATGTCTGGCGCGGCGCGGCCGCCGCCTCGGCCGACACATACACGATCAGCGACGCCTTCGATTGGGCCTTTTGCGTGCCGGTGCCGGGTAAATCGGTCAGCGGATGGGGACTCTACGTGGCCGGGCGGTTCAACGCCGATCAGTCCGGCGCGACGCCCACTTCCGACCCGAACGACCTCCGCGAGGACGTGAAATTCACCGAACTGGTGGCGGCCATGCTCGGCTCGCTGCGGCAAATGCGGTTGCTCGAACATCGCCACGCCGCGCTCAGCCAGTTCTTCTCGCCGGTCGTGCTCGAATCTCTCGCCTACGAAGACCCCGAAGTGGCGCTGGCGCCGCGCGAGACCGAGGTCTCGGTCATGTTCTGCGACCTGCGCGGCTTCTCGCGAGAGTCGGAACGCCACTCCGGCGATCTGCTCGGACTGCTCCAACAAGTGAGCAACGCGCTGGGCGTGATGACACGCCGCATCCGCGAGCAAGGGGGCGTGGTGGGTGATTTCCAGGGCGACGCCGCGATGGGCTTCTGGGGCTGGCCCCTGCCGCAATCGGACGCCGTCCTGCGAACCTGCCGCGCGGCGCTGGCCGTTCGGTCCGAGTTCGAGGCCGCCACGGGCTTCCGAGCCGGAATAGGCATTGCGACCGGTCCGGCCGTGGCCGGCAAGATCGGCACGGTCGATCAAGTGAAAGTGACCGTCTTCGGCCCGGTCGTGAATCTCGCCTCGCGGCTCGAAGGGATGACCCGCATCATTCAGGCCCCGATTCTGCTGGACGAAACCACGGCGCGGCTCGTCCGCCGAGGCGTGCCGCGCGAAGTCGCCCGAGTGCGGAGGCTGGCCGTCGTGCTTCCCTTCGGACTCGATACGCCGCTGGAGATCAGCGAACTGTTGCCGCCGGAGTCCGAGTATCCCGAATTGACGGACGAGCACTTGGAAATATACGAAGCGGCGCTCGATGCGTTTCTCGCCGGGCGTTGGAAGGAATCGTTCGAGCTATTGCACCGCATTCCGGCCGCCGATCAGGCGAAAGACTTTCTAGTTGTCCACATCGCCCGTCACAATCGCCGCCCGCCGTCCGATTGGGACGGCGTGATTCAGTTGGCAAGCAAGTGAGAAGTGAATGAGGAGATAGGATTAACGAGATGCGCCGCAGCACCGTTTGTATTTGCGTCCGCTTCCACATGGGCATGGTGCATTGCGCCCCGTTCGTTGTTTCTTTTTCTCCGGAGCAAAACCCTCGCCAAACATGCTGGAAATATGCTTTGAACCCGTGTGCAATCCCGGAAACATCTCGCAATGACGCTGGATCATTGGAAGAATGACGTGCTGACGAAATTCGGCGAATTCCGCGTCACTCATCTTCAATGCCGGCTTGATATCGTTGATTGCCGCATCCCGGCGGTCCTCTGGCATGATCGCAAAGTTCCAGCACATCTGAGCGACTGTCATCGCGCGATTGAAGCTTTCTTTGGTCCCATCAGTCTCATCAAACAACGGCTGAGCATAAGTTACGAACGAATCAGCAATGATTCCCATTATGCAACTCCTTTCGCGGCAAATCTTGCCTGATTTCTCATTCCAAAAGTGTAGCCACTCCCGAAACAGCCAGCAAGTGGGGAAATCGGCGGAGTAAACGGACCTTAAAAAGCGGTAAAAGCATGGTAAAGAATGGAAGTAACCGTTCACGGACCGGGGACTGGCTCATTTTTTCGCCCTTTCAAGGGCGAAAAATGTGCCTGTCCCCTTCGCCGCCGAGGGGGA
>JAFGLH010000255.1 GCA_016928165.1 Pirellulales bacterium
CATGCCTCACAAAACGCACGTTGGAACTGCCAATTAGCCCCTTTGTTGCCCATAGATTCTGCTGACGAACCAAAAAATGAGCCAGTCCCCGGCCCGTGATAGGTTACCGAAAAAGCGCACAGCACTTCTCGCGGAGAAGAATGAATATCCTGCTTTACAGCGCCCGGCGGATGCGGCGCGTGCGGCGGCCGAAGACCGGCTTCGGCGCGAGCGGCTCGGCGGACTTGCCCTCCTCGGCGTCGAAGTCGTCGCTTGGCTGCGGCTTGCTGAGGGCCACGAAGTCCGGTATCTCGGCCCGTTTCAAAAGCCGGTTGATCCGCATCTCGATCCGCGTCAGCTCGTTTCCCTCCTCGGGCGTGACGAAGGTGAAGGCCACGCCCTCGCGGCCCATCCGGCCGGTTCTGCCCACGCGATGCACGTAATCGTCGCAAAACTGCGGAATGTCGTAGTTGATGATGTGCGAGATGCTGGTAACGTCGATTCCCCGGCCCACCACGTCGGTAGCCACCAGGATCTTGGTTTGCCCGTCGCGGAAGCTGCGCATCACGCGGTCGCGGGAGCGTTGTTGCAAGTCGCCGTGTATTGTGTCCACGTCTTTAAACGACCGATCGAGCCGGCGATAGACCTTGTCGGTCCCTCGTTTCGTTCGGCAGAAGATGATCGCTTGCCGGGGCTGCTCGCGTTCGAGCAGCTTCACCAGCAGATCGTACTTTCGTTCGGAGTCCACGGTGAAGTACCACTGCTCGATCGTCTCCACGGCCAAGTCTTTGACGGAAAAATCGACCGATTCCGGTTCATGCATGTAGCGCTCGGCCAGCCGTTTGACCGGCGGCGGGATGGTGGCGCTGAGGAGGAGCGTCTGCCGCGAACGTGGACAGCGGCGGAGGATTTTTTCGATGTCCGGGCGGAAGCCGATGTCCAGCATACGGTCGGCCTCGTCGAGGACGACGAAGCGGATCTCGCCCAAGACCAGCGCGCCTCGGTTCATCAGGTCCATCACCCGGCCGGGCGTGCCGACGATGATCTCCGCCCCGCGGCGGAGTTGTTCGACCTGTTTGCGGATCGGCTTGCCGCCGTAGACGGCCACGATCTGAATGTCCCGGCCGGCGGCCAACTTTACACATTCGTCGCGGACCTGGACGGCCAACTCGCGGGTCGGCGCCAGCACAATCGCTTGCGGCCACATGGCCTCGGATCGAGGCAACAGCCGTTCGAGGATGGGAATGCAAAAGGCAGCCGTTTTTCCGGTACCCGTTTGCGCTTGTCCCATCAGGTCGGTGCCTTCAAGCGCGCGGGGAATCAGCCCGGCCTGGATCGGCGTGGGATCGAGATATTCAGCCGCGGCGAGCGAGGCGAGCATCGTCTTTGACAATCCCATCCCGGCAAAACCGGACGGGGTGTGCTTATCGGCGGCGGCCGGTTTTTTTCCGCGTCGGCGCGGTCGTTTACGGTTTGGTTGTTTTTTGTCTGGCAAAATAGTGGGTAGGAAATAGTGGATAGTGGATTGTGCTAATAATCGCTCGCGGCTTCGCACTCGGCGGCCCACTGTTCGAGCGACTCGAATTGCCGATCGAAACAATGTTCGGTCGCTCCGTAGGGACTCTTAAAAAAGCTGGCCAGGAAGGGCATTTGTCCGATGTGCCCGAGACGATGGGCGTATTCGGTCAGCCGCACGAGGTCCAACACCAGCGGGGCGGCCAGCGCCGAATCGCTCCCCTGCCAGGTGAATTGCAGCGTCATCGGCACGCCCAGGAAACCGGCGAAGTGGATGTGATCCCAAGCGGTCTTCCAATCGCCCAGGTCGGGCAGATATTCGATTGAGACCAGCGTATTTGGTTTGTAGCCGAGTATCTCGCGGATCAGGTGATCCTTGCTGGCGACTTTGGCGCGCTTGTTCTCGGGATCGTCGAGCACCTGTCCGTCCATGTTGCCGAAGATATTGTGTCCGACCCAACTGCGGACTCGCAGGTTGCGTCGGGCGAACATAGGCGCCAGCACGCTTTTCATCAATGTCTCGCCGGTCTTGCCGTCACAGCCGTAATGGCAGGCCTTTTTCGTCCGCGCCAGTTCGTCGATCGCCGCCGGCGAGTCGGCCAACGAAGGCGTGAAATTGACGAACGAATGGCCGGATTGCAGGGCGGCAATCGCATACAACGAACTTGCCGGCAGGGGACAATCGGGGACTGTCCCAATTTTCGCGGCGTGGTCGATGTCGCTTGTCGATTGGACGTTTTCGCCGCGAAAATGGGATTGTCCCCCTTGCGCTGAATTATGGTCCAATAGCTTTTCCAGCTCCCCCCAGGTTGACGGCGAGCGGGAAACCTCCGCCGGCGGCTCGGTCGAGGAGATGTTGACGACTATCAGATGCTCAATATTTTCGGCCGCGACGAACTCGTTCATATCGCGGGCCAACCGCTCGACGGCCTGTCGCGGAGTCTCGTCTTGGGGGATTGCCAGATCGGCCAGCTTGGCTATTGTCTCGCCGACGCCGATGGTTGTGCCCGGCCGGATGCGGCGGTCTATCTCTTCCAATTCCGGCCGACACTGTTCGAGCAGGTCGGCCATGGGGATTCTGGTTTGCTCGACGATTCGGGCGACCTCTCCGGCGAGCGGGGCGCGGCGGATTTCGTGCCCCCCGACGACAAATCGACCCCAATCGGCCAACTTAAGACGCTGAAACCGGGGCAATTGGCTTACCAAGCCCGCCGATTCGATCAGCCCCCTTTTAAGTGCCGCCAGTCCCAAAATGGCCGTCGAGGCAACGCCCCCTCTGGCCCCGATCAACCAAACGCCAATTTTCTTCTCGTTCATAACTCCCTATTGTCGGACAACTTCCGGACGCCGTCAACGGGTGTTTGTCTACACCTTCACCGCTCGATTTTTCAGCAGCGATTCGGTCTGTTTTTGGCAGATGACCAATGCGTCGCGGGCCAGGTTGCCGGCCAACAGCGGCGACGGCTCCTCGGCGCGGACCGAGCGGACCATTTCCTTCAACTCCGCCGCGAATACGTCCAGCGGATCGGCCGAGCCGATCTTCGGGCGGGTTGCCTTATTGCCGACCAACAGCGTCAGCGGCGTAAGCGCGTCGCCCAGCTCGGGCAGCGCCATGTAGTCGCAGAACAAGGTCGCCTTTTCCAGATATATCTCAAATCCGTAGGAGAAGGGCCGGGCCTGCTGGTCAATCACTCCGCTTGCGGCGCTAACCATTCTCGGCGGATCGTAGAGGAATTGCGTCGTGAACCGTTCGGCCACCTCGCCTCTCATTGTACCGATGGTATGCACCGCCCGAGGCATTCCGAAAATCAAGCGGATGAAATGGGCGTCGTGGATGTGCAAATCGAGCATCGGCCCGCCGGTCTTCTTGGGATCGTAGAAGTTGGGCAGCCAGTTGGGATCGGAGACGAGCCGCTTGAAATGCCCTCCGATCGGCGCGCCGTACTTGTCGCCGCGGATCGTTTTGTAGACGAACCAGAACTCGGGAAAGAAGGGGACCACCTGCCCGATCATCAACAATTTTCCGGCCCGCTCGGCCGCTTGAACCATGCGGTCGGCGTCGGCGGTGGTCAGCGCGATCGGTTTTTCGCAGAAGACATGCTTGCCCGCCGATAGCGCGGCGACGGAGACCTCGGCATGCCAGTCGGGCGGCAGACAGACGTCGATCAGGTCGAGCGTCGGGTCGGAGATCATCTCGTCGATGTCTCGATAGCAACTGACGCCGGAGAGGTCCATGATCTCGCCTTGCGGTCCGAAGTTTCCCTTGATCGCCCGCCAATCGCCGGCCAGCCGCTTTTTATCCTGCTCGCAAATGGCGGCGACCTTCGCGCCGGGGATTTTTCGATAGGCGAGGTAGTGGATCATGCCCATGAACCCGATGCCCGCGATGCCGATGCGTATCATTATGTTGCTCTGTTGGTTGTGTTTATTATTGTCTTCTACCGTGAATGAACCAGTGCATCATCAGAGCCGCGATCTGTCCGCGCAATGTATCTTTACCCGTGCGGGAGGCCGCCAATTCCTCAAATCCGGCGCGGGCCGCGGCGAGACGAGTCTCAATCTCCTTCCGCCAACCGCGACAAGCAATCTCGTCGTCGGGCAAATCGACGTCTCCCCGGATTTCGTTGTTTGCCAACAAGGCGACCAAAGCGGCCTGTTCCGGTCCCGCGTATGTTTCGTGATGGGCCGTTTTGCCCTGAGTGAAAACCACGTCGGCGGGAGCGAACATGTCCTTTGCGCCCTTGGCCTTCGCGCGACCTTCCGAAATGTTGACGACCTGAGTGGAATCGCCGCGGGCGGCCAGCCATTCCATCAGCGGCGGGCCTTGTTCGTCCGCCTCCAGCGAGTCCCAGGTGCTTGCGGCCAAGTCCTCGGCGGTCAACCGACGCTCGGCCCCACCGGCACGCTGGACTTGTTTTTGCACTTCGACAATCCGCACCTGGCGATAATGCCGAGAAGTCTCGAAATATAGCTCGTCCAATAATCGTTCGCGCTCCGCCGATTCCGTAACGCCTATCATTTCCAGCACGGCGTTGTCCAATCGTTGTCGGTCCCGTTGCTGAAGTTCCTCACTTAAGCCAATGGGGCGTTTCGTAATAAGCTGTAAGTGCTCTACGGTGTGGCAATCCATGAATTCTTCTTCGACAAGAGGTCCGACCACGCGAGCCTGCATGGATGTAAATGCTGCCGAGATTTTTTTGGCAAGTCGCTTATTGATTCCCAGTGGAGATGGAACTTGCATCAATTTCACGTCCACCACTTCGGTTTTTAAGTTGCCTTCCGTGCCGGCATATCGGCCGTAATAGGTTTTAAATAGAGCCACAAGCGTGCTATTAAGTACCGCAGCCAGTACTTGCTTGCTCCTATCGGAGATTTCCGGAAAGGATATTATGTCATAAAGGTTACAGTTGCAGATGAGTTGCTCGGGATTGTCAGGGGTAATATGTCTATACTGTTGTGATTTGGGCCAGAAACATTCGCCTCGCGTTCCACCCGACAAATCAAACCACAACGGGCGAGCGGCGCAAGTGCTGCGTTCCGGGACAGGCACATACTGCGATTTTTTCGAGGCGAAGGTCTGCTTTGCTCCCCAACGGATGTACTTGGCGACGTATGTGCCGGCGAGTTTTCTTAGCGGCTGGTTAACCCACAGCACCACGCGGTCAATGTCCGCGGCGCGGATCACCGGCCGATCGACCGCCATCAGGCTATGGACCTCCGGCCGTAGATACTCGGCCTCGATGGGGTGCAAAGTGTTGTCGCCCGCGCGGACAATTCGCACTTTCCCGCTTTGCACTTCCTTTATGGGGCAATGGGTCATCAGCCCGACGTTGTTCCAAAGCATCCCTTCCTTGACTTGCCGCAAGACCTCATCGGTCGCGTCGCGGGGCATAAAGAAGGCGTCGCACCCGCTTTTGATTCCAAAACGGACTTCGGCGATTTCACCCAGCTTTACGAACCGATGGCCGTAGTCGCGCATGAGGCGGAAATAGATGTCCGGCGCACGGACGAACCGGCCCCACTTGCCGGCCAGATAATCGCCTGGACAGACTTCCATTTCCTCCAAGACGCCGTTCCCGTTGGGGCGTTCGCCGTTCTCTTCGTCATTGTCGTTGCCGTTTGACGCTTCCGCAAGCGCCGTGCCGGCGAGGACGCGGCCCGCCTCCACGCCCTCTTGCCAAAGTTGGGTTTGGGGGATAGGAATGATACGCAGATGTTCGTCGATTTGCTCTTGTTTGACGGTTTCGACGAGCCGTCGAAACCGCGTTGCGCCTTCCTGCCGAGCCGCTTCGTCGCCGTTATCGCGGCGGCCGAGGATGTCGGCAAGGGGCTTTTGAAGACGGACGAATTTCACGAGGTTTTCATTCCGCGCGCGTTCGTCTCCGCAGCGCTGCATGACGGTCGCGCAGGTCTTGATTCGGGCATCCTCGAACCACGGTTCATCGACGCTCTCGATGACGGCGATCAGCTTGAAGTTTTGCAGAATCCATCCTTGCAGCGCGAAACCGTATTCCACGTCCAGCCAGCTTGAGCTGGTCAAGAATCCGAAGTAGCCGCCCTCCTTGAGGTATTTTGCCGCGATCGGCCAAAAGTAGCAGTGCAAGTCGCTGCGTCCCGAGAGTTTCAAACCCGGCCACGCATCGGAGACCAGTTTTCGGAGGTATTCCTTTGTACTCTTAAGCCGGCTTTCCAAGGATGAATTTGTTTCACCGTTGCTTTTCTTTACCGAAGATCGCTTGGGAATCAATTCTTGACGGACATAAGGCGGGTTGCCAACGACCGCGTCTAGAGGTTCGAGCGGAACGGGTATCGATACTTTTCCGTCGTTGGCCGGGACCGGCACGGAGCAAAACTCCTTGGGTCGCTCGATCAGTTCGAAGAAATTGCCGCGCCGCACGAGGGGATAGTTTTCTTCGTCGAGGATTTGCCGCGAGGCCAGATTCAACGTCGCCAAGTGCGCGGGAAACAAAGCGATATCGCATCCATAAATCTCGCGCAACAGCTCCTGGTGGCTCTTGTCGTGGTCCTGATGACGCCGTCCCCCGCTCCGTTGGCGGCTGAGCCACGCCTTGCGATGGTACGCCCTCACCAGAAAGCTGCCCGAACCGCAGGCCGGATCGAGAACGTAATCGCCGGCGCGGCGGATGCAGAAGGCGTTGATAACGTCCACGATATCTTCGTGGGTAAAATATTGCCCAAACTTTTGACGTTCCTCGGGGGCAATAAGTTTCTGGAATATGCCGCCAATCACGTCGTGGGGGATGTTGCGAAAATTGTAGAGTTCGAGGTTGGCGAGCAAGCCCTTCCAGCCTTGACAGGCTTGCGGTGAGGCAAACACGAGCCGGCTGACCCAGTCGTTCACTTCCGGATAGAATATCGGCTCGTAATCGCCGGTGGCGGAGACGGCCGCTGCAAACTGTTTCCGAAAATATTCGTAAACATTTCGATAATCTTGCTTGCCGGACGGCATGTCTAATTTTTTAAGGCTGTCCGGGTATTGTGCGCGCACGGCGTCGTAAAAAATGGCGCGGTTGCAGAATACATAGCAGAGCGTGCGAGCTGCCCGATCAAGCGTCTCGCGCCACAATGTCGCATTGCTTGGATCAAAGCTCCATTGCATCTCGTCAATTAGCCACTCTTGAAGTCTGGAAGCAAACGCCTTGTCCCGCGAACATTCCTCGGCAAGGAAATCCCGGGTTCCAACAACCGGCCAGTCCAGATGGCTTTCCAGAGAACGGATGAAAATCTCGTCCGGGCGCATACCCCAGTCGGGAATCCTGCCTAAGACGATTTCGGCAAACTCGCCAAAGAATTTTGGCAGGAACACATCGCGCACTTTAGCTTGTACTTCCGGAAGATTGCACTGGCCTGAGTTGTCTAAACGCAGCCCAAGATCCCATTCCTTGACGCGCCGTTCGATCATCGGCTTGTTCCATTGGCTGCGATCGAACAGCACGAAGGTATTGACGTTCCAAGTAAAAAAGAACTTCGCTTGAACGTTATCGGCCTTGAAAAAAGCGTCCTGCATCAGAGCCGGATCATAGGGAGTGCGCCCCTCCGACGTGCCGGGCATCTTGGTCTCGCCGGTGAGAATTGGCGAGCGGTGTTCCCGATCAAGAAAATGGAGATCCTGACGTTTATTGGTTCCGCGTCCATATTCCTCGATATGCACATCACCGAAAGGCCATTCCGGATGTGCGGCGAATAATGACTCCGCCCATGATTTGACATCCGCGCAAAACGAAACTTCATGTTTACGAGTACTCGACGATTTTCCCATTTACGGCTTCCTGCTTATCCGGGTATCGGAACAAAGGATAAATAGCCAATATGATGTAGGTCAATTGGGAAGACATATATTCTACAGAGGATTTCATTCAAGCAATAGCCTGTTCAAACCGCTCATACGCCTCGTCCCAGGCTGCGGTGTTTTGCGGCTGGTACTCTTCGACGGGGAAGCTGCGGCGGATTACCTCGCGGGCCTCGGCGATCGACGAGACGCCGCCGTCGGCCAAGACCTGCATCATCAGGTTGCCGATGGCCGTGGCCTCGATCGGACCAGCGACGACCCGGCGTCCGCAGGCGTCGGCCGCCGCCTGGCAGAGCTGGCGGTTCCGCGTGCCGCCGCCGACGACGTGGATCGTTTCAAGCCGGCTGCCGGCCAACTCCTCGCACATGCCGAAGACCTGGCGGAACTTCATGGCGATGCTCTCCAACGCGCAACGGAGCACTTCGCCTTTACCTTCGGGCGGCGTCTGGCCCGTGCGGCGGCAGGATTCGGCGATTGCCTCGGGCATGTCGCCGGGGGCCATGAACTCGGGGGCATCCGGATTGACAAATCGCTGGAGCGGTTTGGCGGCGGCGCTGAGTTTGTTGAGCGCCTCCCAGTCGAAGTTCGCGCCGGCCAGATTCCATGCCCGGCGACATTCCTGGACGAGCCACAGCCCGGCGATGTTCTTCAACAGCCGGGTGGTTCCGCCTACGCCCCCCTCGTTGGTGAAGTTCAACCGCAGCACGGCGTCGTTGACCAGCGGTTGCGGCGATTCAATGCCCATCAAGGCCCAGGTGCCGAGGCTGACGTAGCACCAGTCGGGCGTTTGTCCGGCGCGGCTTGCCGCCGGGACGGCCATCACCGCGCTGGCCGTGTCGTGAGTGCCCGGCAGGACGACTTTCGTCTCCGGCAGGCCGCACTCGTCGGCCACGGACTTCCGCAGCGGGCCGAGCGACGTGCCCGGCTGTTCGATCCGGCCGAGAATCTTTGTCGGCAAGGAAAACTTTTCCAGCAGTTCCGTGGACCAGCGGCCGGCGATCGGGTCGAAAAACTGGCTCGTGCTGGCCTCGGTCATCTCGTTGCGCTTTGCGCCGGTTAGCAGCCAGTGGAACAGGTCGGGGACCATCAGCAGCGTTTCGGCCGCCTCCAGCAGCGGCGAATCGGCCAGCTTCATCGCCAGCAGTTGATAGAGCGTGTTCAGTTGCATGAACTGCAAGCCGGTGTGGCGGAAAATTTCCTCGCGGGGTACGATCTCGAAGGCCCGCTCCATCATGCCGTTGGTCCGCGAGTCGCGGTAGTGATAGGGATTGCCGAGCAGTTCGTCGCCGCGGCCGAGCAGTCCGAAGTCGACGCCCCATGTATCAACGCCGACGCTGACGATTTGTTTGCATTTTTCGGCCGCCGCCCGCAGTCCTTGTCTGACATGGGTCCATTGTCCGAGCAGGTCCCAATAGAGTCGG
Organism: Pirellulales bacterium; assembly: GCA_016928165.1. GTDB lineage: Bacteria > Planctomycetota > Planctomycetia > Pirellulales > Thermoguttaceae > JAHIKV01. The sequence goes on from JAFGLH010000255.1 coordinate 9,226, forward strand.
CCGTCCGTCTCGACCGGTCCGTTGTCGAAGCGGTAGACCTCTTCGAGTTTAAGGATGTTCCCGTCGAAAAGCCCCAGCACGTGCCGACCGCTGGAGGCGCCCATGTCGACGGCCAGGTAAGCCTTTTGCGTCATGGTCGTTTAACACCTTTCTTTGGCATGAAAAAACAGCGATAGAGAACCATGTTTTGATCGTCATGGTGTCCGTTTCTATCGCCGAGGTCAAGTGCCGCGGCGGGCGTTCCACCCTCGGACTCCGGCGAGGGACTATCCGATTTCGCGGAATTCCCTGTAAATACTGTAAATAGGCGGATCGAATCGCCCCCCATCTGCCCTTGCCGCTTTGCGGACAAGAGTTTAAGATAATGGGCTTATTGTCGTTCAGTATGGGAGGAATAGCCATGGGATCGATGCTAGTGACATTGGCGTCGGGGGCGGCGTTGCTCGCCGACAAGGCGGCCGGAAACGGCGGGGGAGGCGATGCCGCGCCGACCGGCGGGCTGGGGGGCATGCTGCTGCCGTTGGTCCTCATTTTCGCCCTCTTTTATTTCCTCCTGATCCGCCCCCAGCGGCGCGAGCAGAACCGGCGCCAGACGATGCTCGCCGCAGTGAAGAAGAACGACCACGTGCTCACCGCCGGCGGCATCTACGGGGTGGTCTCCAACGTCGACCGGGAGGCCGACGAGGTGACGATAAAGGTGGACGAGGGGGCGAACGTGAAATTGCGGATGACGCTCGGCTCGATCGCCCGCGTATTGAACGACGGGACCGCCGATCAATCGGACAACAAATAACAGAATAATTCTTTTCAGGAAACCGTTCCTCATGCCTTGGCTCGCAAATCCCCTGTTCGCCCAGACCGTCGCGGAGCAAACGTCGCCGGCCGGCATCCCTTGGTACCTCAACTTGCTGGCCTTTTTGGCCATGGTCTTCGCGTCGTTCCTCTTGGGCGGCTACTTGGGCAAGAAGCTGCGCATGCCCGACCACGGCTGGAAAATCGGCTTGATATTGTTCAGCTTCCTGGCGAGCGCGGCGGTCCTGACGGTGGGACCGAAGTGGCACCTGGGCATCGACCTCAGCGGGGGCGCGTATCTGGTCTACCAGGTCGATCCGGCGCAAAAGATGCCCGGCAAATCCGTCGACATGGACGAATTGATCAGGGCCGTAAAAAGACGCGTCGATCCCAGCGGCGTGAAGGAAATCAACATCATCAAATATGGAAATGAACAGATCGAGGTTACCATCCCCGAGGTCGAAGAGGAAGAGGTGGAACGGATCAAGAGCCTCATCACCACCACGGGAAACCTCCAGTTCCGCATACTGGCCAACACCCGCAGACACAAGGATCTCGTCGAGCGGGCGAGAAGCGACGCGGAGCAAATGAAGTACTTGGACGCCTCGGGCAATCTAGCGGCCTGGTGGGTGCCGGTCAAAGAGGGCGAAGTGTCGAGTGTCCTCGACGACAAGAATATCGCCGTGCGCAAGCGAAAAGCCGGCAAACGAGAGGTCATCGAGGTCCTCGTCGTCGCCGACCCCTACAACATCACCGGCGCCTATCTGACCAACGCCAGCGCGGGCGCGGACGACAAGGGGCGGGACGCGGTGAATTTCGTCTTCGATTCCGACGGGGGAGACCTGTTCGGGGAACTGACCGGCGAGTACCAGCCCGAAAAAGACGGTTTCACTCACCGCCTGGCCATCATCCTCGACGACGTGCTCTACTCGGCGCCGGGCCTGGAAGACAGGATTTACAACCGGGGCATTATCAGGGGCAATTTCACCAAGGAGGAAGTGAACAATCTGGTCAACGTGTTGAAGGCGGGCAGCCTGCCCGCGGCCCTGGCCAAGGAGCCGATCAGCGAGCTGTACAGCGGCCCCTCGTTGGGCCAGGACATGATTAAAAAGGGAACCCGCGCGATGATCATCGCCTCGATCCTCATCCCCTTGTTCATGCTTTGGTACTATCGCTTCTGCGGGATCGTGGCCGACTTCGCCCTGCTGCTGAACATGATGATGTTGCTGGCGCTGATGCTGATCTTCAAGGCGAACTTCACCCTGACGGGCTTCGCCGGATTGGCGCTGACGGTGGGCATGGCGGTGGACAACAACGTGCTGGTGTACGAGCGGCTGCGCGAAGAGTTGGCCCGCGGCGCCGCCCTGCGGATGGCGATCCGCAACGCCTTCCAGCGGGCCAGCACCACGATCGTCGACGCCAACCTGACCACGCTGATCGCGGCCGCCGTGTTGTACGTGTTCGGGCGGGAGCAGTTGAAGGGCTTCGCCGTCCCGCTGTTCATCGGCGTGACGCTGAGCATGTACACCTCGATCTTCGTGGCCCGAGCGATCCTCGACGTCGCCGAGAAACGCCGCTGGATCACCCATGTCAAGATGCACAGTATGGTCGGACACACGAACTTCGACTTCCTTCGCTGGTTCCCTCTTGCCGCCACGGTTTCGGTCCTGTTCGTAGTAATGGCGGTGGCGGTTTCCTTTCAGCGCGGCAAGGACCTTTTCGACATCGACTTCACCGGCGGCGTATCCGTCCAAATGGCGTTCGACCGGCCGGAAGATATTAAATACGTGCGAGATGAATTGCGCGGCCGGCTTCCCGACCTGGCGGTCAACTCGGTCAAGCAAGAAAAGGACGAACTGGGAGGGCTGGGGTTCCTGGTAAAAACTTCGGAGATGAGCATCAAGAAGGTCAAGCATGAATTGGCCGAGGCGTTCGGCGAAAAGCTGACGCGGAACGCGCTGGCCTTCACCGCGCCGGAAACGATTCCCACCGCCGATGCCGAGCCGGCGGCGCCGGGGAAGAAGCCGGCGGACAATGCCGAACAACCGTCCCCGGCCGAAAAGAAAACCAAGCCGGACCCGTTCGCCGGCGGACAGCGAACGGAACTGACCTTCAAGTCGCCCATCAACCACTTGGCTGTCAGGCAGGGCCTGGAAGCGGCGATGGAGCAGGCGGGGCTTTCGCCCGACGACGTGATATACAATATCTCCAACGATACGTACCAGGAAGGAGAGAACCAGAAATACGACCAGTGGCGGTTGAAGATCATGCTTCCGCCGCAACGGGTTGAATCACTGTTGGAGGGCATGAAGGCGCATCTCGCGGAGACGCCCGTCTTCCCCTCCTCCAACGAGATCGGCGAGGCCGTGGCGAGCGGCACCCAGACGCTGGCCATCTCCACTCTGACGCTGAGTTGGGTCTGCATCATTATCTTCCTCTGGATCAGGTTCCAAGGAGTGTCTTTCGGATTGGCGGCCGTGGCGGCCTTGGTCCACGACGTGTTCATCATGCTGGGGGCCGTCGCGATCAGCGCCTATCTGGCGGACTATCTGGGCTTCCTGATGATCGATCAGTTCAAGATCAACCTCCCCATCGTGGCCGCGTTTCTGACGATCATCGGCTTCTCGGTCAACGACACGATCGTCATCTTCGACCGCATCCGCGAGGTCCGCGGCAAGGACCCCAACCTTACCCGCGAGATGGTCAACCTGAGCACGAACCAGACCCTTTCCCGCACCTTGCTGACCTCTTTCACCGTCTTGCTGGTGGTGGTGATTCTTTACATCTTCGGCGGCGAGGCGATTCACGGCTTCGCCTTCACGTTGATCGTAGGCACGGTGACCGGCACCTACAGTTCGGTCTACGTTGCCTCGCCGATTTTGCTTTGGATGGTCAGCAAGAAGGGGCCGGTCGCCGGCAAAAAACGGAAAAAAAGCGACGATCTCCGCCATACGAACATGCCCTCGAAGCGGATGTAACTGAACTTATGCAAAATCGAAAACGAAAGTCCCCTCTCCCTCCGGATGAAAACGGGGACAGGCGCCGCAATCGGTAGTGGTTTTCGTTGCGTAACAATGCAAGGGGGTTGCGGAGCCAGTCCCCGTTTTCATTACGCCAGGGTTAGGGTGAGGGCAGATCGGCCGATAATCAATTGTTGGGGTGGCAGTTGAACTGCCACCCCATCGTGCGTTTTTCGAGACCCAATCCGAATCGCCCTCACCTCCGACCCATCTCCCGAAGGGAGAAGGGAGATGGACGTCTCAACCGTATTTTGCCCGACGCGATTTCCGCCGTCACGCCGCCGGGCAGGTCGCGCCGCGCGTCGGCGCCCGCGGCGGCCAGCCGGGCAAGCTCCTCCCATTGGGCCATGCCCATCGGCTGCAAGGGCCATTGCCGCCGCCGCCATACGGCCATGAACAACTCGCGGACCAGATGCGGCGGCCAATCGACGAGCACGCCGAGGTCGACCGCAACCGCGTCCTTGTTCTCGATAACCACGCACTGCTCGAACCGCTCCTCCACCAGCCGGTCAATCACCGCCTGGGACCGGCCGGCGATGGCGCCGAGCCTCAGCAGCGCGGCGTCGATCTCGGGATTGAAACGGCGGCGGAGCCGGGGCAGCAGTTCCAGGCGGATGCGGTTGCGGGTGAACCGCCGATCGGCGTTGCTCGCATCGACCCGATACGTTTGGCCGAGGTCGCGCAGGTAAGCGAGCAACTCTTCGCGGCGGATTCCCAACAGCGGGCGGACCAGCGAGGCGTGGCCCAGCCTTCTGGTGCGGGCCATGCCCGAGAGGCCGCGGACGCCCGTGCCGCGGACGATCCGATGCAGGATCGTCTCGACCTGGTCGTCGGCCGTATGGGCGGTGACGACGAATCGCGCGCCGAACTTTTCGGCCGCTGTTTTGAGGAACCGATACCGGCAGCGTCGCGCGGCGGCCTCGACGCCCTCGCCCCGCCGTTGGGCTTCGCGGCCGACGTCGATGCGTTCCGCCTCGCAATCGATTTGCAACCGACCGCACAGTTCGACCACGAATTGCCGGTCTTCGTCCGCATCGGGTCTCAGCCCGTGGTCGAGGTGCGCGGCGACGATGCGTCCCTCGCCGGCGGACCTGACGGCCGTCATTGCCCGCAACAGCGCCACGCTGTCGCATCCGCCCGAGACCGCCGCGAGGACCGTCACGTCGGCCCAGTCGCCGGGCGGCCAGGAGTCGATCAGCTTGGATTCGAGCGGGTGCATTTTTTGGTGGTCGGCGGCCGGTGATTAGCGATTGTCCAAGAATAACTATGGGGGTTTTTGCGGCCGCCCTCACCCCCTGCCTGGGCTGATGATTTTGCGGCCGCCCTCACCCCCTTCCCATCTCCCGCAAGCGGGCGAGGGGAGTAATGCTTGAACAACCGCTTAGTATAGCCGGGCCGTTTGCGGTCCGTGTTTTACGCGATCAATATGCGGGCCGCAAGCGGCCCGGTGAAACGGTTTACCCTTTCCGCACACCGCCCTCTATCCCGGTCCTTCCTTCCTTACCCCATTTATCCTGCCCGATCGACATAAACCGCGCTGAAATCAGGGGTTATCGTGCTTCGGGCGGGAAACCCCGTTGCAGTACGATACATCTTTGTTAAGATTAGCTTAGGTGATAATAAACTGTCTTCGGCGGGCCGGTTGTCGGCGGCCGAAGTCGACGAAGGACATACCGACTGAGTGTTTTCCGGTTTTTTCACGAGCGGCGTATTTGGCGTCAAGAACCAGTCGATTGCCAAGGCCATGCGATGTTGGAAATTCTTGCGATAGTCATCCGCTGGTTGACGGGTTTTCGTCCGCGGGCCAATGCCCCTTGCCGGACGAGCGGCCCGCGTCTGCCGGTTCGGACAGGCTTTCGAGTTTTTTTGGGCGACCGCCGTTGGGCGGTGCCGCGTTTTGGCATCGGTTGGATAACAATGCGGCTTGATCCAATTCCTTGCGTTTGCGTGCGTCGGGAATCTTCGCCCCTTTTGTGGCGCGAACCGACGGCGCGGGCCAAGACCCCGCTTTGCGACGGCGACCGACATTGAGCGCGTAACGTTCAAGCGGCGTGTTTTCGCGCCGCGGAAAGAGCGGCCCCCGCGGACTCTAAGAGGGGGTCGTGTTCCTGTCGAACGCCCGACTCTTTTCGCCGGACCGACGCTCGGCGGTTCGTCGCGGTCGTCGACTCTTTGCCGCGCATTCACGGTCCCGCCGAGTAATATGGGGATAACATCGTGATCGTGACGAAGACCATGGCCGCCATCATCGCCGGCGTTTGCGTGGCGACGTTCGTGATGGCGTTTATTCTCATCCGGCTGCTGGACCGGCTGCGGCGGCGCGACGCCGAGTCGGAGGCGCGGGAGATCGTCCGCAAGGCCGAGATCGACGTGGAGAACCGCCGCCGCGAGGCCGAGTTGGAGATCAAGGAATCGGCACTGCGGCAGCAGGAGGAAAGCGAAAAGGAGCTTCGCCGGCTCCGCGGCGAGTTGCACGAGCGAGAGCGGCTCTTGGACAAGCGCCAGGACGCGCTGGAGGAACAGGCGGAAGTGCTGCGGAAGCAGGAGAAAATGGTCGAAAGCACCCAGCGGAAGCTCACCGAGCGGATCCAGGACGCCAACCGCCGCAAGGAAGAACTCGCCAAACTGCTGGACATGCAGCGGCAGACCTTGCACGAGCTGAGCGGGCTGAACAAGGAGGAGGCCACCGGACGGTTGCTCGAACTGCTCGACGAACAACTGCAAAAAGAGACCGGGGCGGCGATTCTGGCCCACGAAAACCGGCTCGCCGAGACCTGCGAGGCGAAAACCCGCGAGGTGCTGCTGACTTGCTTGCAGCGCTACGCCGCCGCCCACACCGCCGACACCACGACCAGCACGGTGGACATCCCCAACGACGAGATGAAGGGGCGAATCATCGGCCGCGAGGGACGCAACATCCGCGCCTTCGAGAAGGCCACCGGCGTCGACGTGATCATCGACGACACGCCGGGCGTGGTGATTGTCAGCGCGTTCGACACGATCCGCCGCGAGGTCGCCCGGCTGGCCTTGGAGAAGTTGATCGCCGACGGGCGCATCCACCCCACGCGGATCGAGGAGATAGTCGCCGGCACGCAGCGCGAGTTGGAGCGGCACATTCAGAAGCTGGGCGAGGCGGCCTGCATGGAGGCCGACGTCCACGGCCTGCACGAGCGGCTGGTGAACCTGCTCGGACGGCTCAACTTCCGCACCAGCTACAGCCAGAACGTGCTGCGGCACAGCATCGAGGTGGCCTTCATCGCCGGCATGTTGGCCGAGGAATTGGGCTTCGACGGCAAGCTCGCCCGACGCTGCGGACTGCTGCACGATATAGGCAAGGCGGCCGATCACGAGATCGAGGGAGGGCACCCGAAAATCGGCGCCGACCTGCTGAAACGATACGGCGAGAAGCCCGAGGTGGTCCGCGCGGCGGTGGGGCACCACGACGACCTCCGCGTGGAGAACCCCTACACGGTGCTGGTGGCCGCGGCCGACGCGTGCAGCGCCTCGCGCCCCGGCGCCCGCCGCGAGACCCTCGAACGATACGTCAAACGGATGGAGGAATTGGAGTCGATCGCCGGCGGCTTCGCCGGAGTGGAGCAGGCCTACGCCATCCAGGCCGGCCGCGAGTTGAGGGTATTGGTCAGCGCCAAGGAGACGACCGACGAATCGGCGGCGAAGATTTGCCGCGACATAGCCGCCGCCTTCGAGCAGCAACTGACTTATCCCGGCGAAATAAAAGTAACCGTTTTGCGAGAAACAAGACATATTGAAATGGCTCGGTAAGGGGTCGGGGATCAGGGGCCAGGGATCAGTCATAGCAGCTACGCTTCCCCATCCTTTGTCCTCTGACTTCCGTCCTCTGACCTCTGACCTTTGACCCCTCCCATGCGAATCCTCTTCATCGGCGACATCGTGGGCAAACCCGGGCGGCACATCTGCACGCAGGCAATCCGCCCGCTGCGCGTCGAGGAGGAACTCGACCTGGTGGTGGCGAACGGGGAAAACGCGGCGGGTGGGTCGGGAATAACGCCGGTTATCTTTCAGGAATTGATGACTGCCGGCATCGACGGGATCACCCTGGGCGACCACGCCTTCCGCCGCCGCGAGGTGTTTTCGATCCTGCAAACCGAGCATCGGCTGGTCCGCCCGGCCAACTATCCGGCTGCCGCCCCAGGCCACGACCTGATGATCCTCAAGACGCGCAAGAAGATCAACGTGGCGGTGTTCGTCCTCTTGGGCCGGGTGTTCATGCCGCCGATCGATTGCCCCTTCGCGGCCGCCGATCGGGTCTTGAAGCAGGTGCCCGGCGACGTGAAGGTCGTGCTGCTCGATTTCCATGCCGAGGCGACCAGCGACAAGCAACTAATGGGCCGACACCTGGACGGCCGGGCGTCGGCCGTGCTGGGAACCCATACGCACGTCCCCACGGCCGACGAGCAAATCCTCCCCGGCGGGACGGCCTTTCAGTGCGACGTGGGCATGACCGGCCCGCACGACAGCATCCTCGGCCGGCGGATCGACCGGGTGATGGAGACCGTTCGCACGTTTCGTCCCACTCATTACGAAGTCGCCGGCGGCGACGTCCGCATCAACGGCTCGATCGTCGACGTCGATCCCGAGACCGGCCGGGCAACCGGCATCCGCCGAGTTTGCATCGATCAGACCGAAGCCAAGCGGCTCTCCGGCAAATGACCAACTAGCGGCTCTGGGTTAAACGAAGCAAGCGAGAATATTGCATGTTGTCCGTATTTGTTATAATGCGGGTCTCCCTCCTGAAGTTTCACGCCGCTTTTACAGCACGCTTTCACACGCAACCCGCGAGGCCGCCATGTACTTGCGATTCTTCACCGCCGGATTGTTTCTCGTGATCTGTTTGTTTCCTTCCCACGGCGAATCGGCGACGGCCGCTGGTCAACGGTGCACGCGGGTCGCGCCGGGGGTATGGCGGGTGCGATTCGGGCAGCCGGAGGAGTTAACCCCGATCAAGTTTCAAGAACATCCGCCGCGATTGGAGGCAATGGAAAAGTTGCAGCCCGTCGGAAAAATTCCGATCGATCCGGCCGACATTGGATTCAGCACGAGCGGGCGCGGCGCGGCGTTGAAAGTGCCCATGACCGAGAACGAGCGTTTCTACGGCCTCGGCATGAACCTGCGAGTCTTCCGGCTAAAAGGGAAGAAAATCGTCCGCGTTAGCGACAATCAGACCACGGACTTGGGTGATTCCCACGCCCCCGCCCCGATCTATGTATCGAGCAGAGGATACGGCGTACTGGTGGACACCGCTCGATGCGCCTCGTTTTATTTCGGCAACCTCAGCGCCAATCGCGACTCCGCGGCCGACGAGAAAGAATCACGCGACCGGAAAATAGCCGACGGCGTCGAGGAGCTTTACCGCCCGCGCGGTCCGGGATCGATGTTCGTCGGCGTCGACGTGCCGGCGGCCCGCGGTGTTGATCTATTCATTTTCGCCGGGCCGGACTTGCGGCAAGCGGTGCAGCGATATAATCTCTTCTCCGGCGGCGGATTCGTGCCGCCGATGTGGGGATTGGGCGTTTGGTATCGGGCATCCGCCAAGCTCGATCAGGCAAGCGTGATGAATTTTCTCCGCGAGTTCCGCGAGCGGCATATCCCTTGCGACGTTTTCGGCCTCGAGCCGGGCTGGCATTCGGGCTGTTATCCTTGCACCTTCGCGTGGAGCAAAATGTTTCCCGATCCAGATGGCTTGTTGGGCGAGACAAAACAGTTGGGCTATAAACTCAATCTTTGGGAACACGCCTTCACTCGCGGCGACTCGCCGCTGTACAAGCCGTTGCTCTCCTGGAGCGGCGATTTCAAGGTGTGGGGAGGGTTGACGCCCGACTTCGCCACCGCAGAGGGACGAAAAATCTTTTCCGATTACCACGCGAAAAACTTCGTCGACAAAGGGGTCAGCGGTTTCAAGCTGGACGAATGCGATCACCAACCGCTCAGTTCTACGCCCTGGTCGTTTCCGGAACATTCGCGGTTCCCGTCGGGATTGGATGGTGAGCAGATGCACCTGCTGTTCGGGCCGTTGTATCAACGGACAATCTCCTCGATTTACCGCGACCGCAACCAACGCACATTCGGATTGGTCCGTTCCTCCGGTCCGTTGGCCGCCCCGCTGCCGTTCGCCTTGTACAGCGACGCCTACGATCATCGGGATTACGTCCGGGCGATAGCCACCTCGGGCTTCGCCGGGGTTTTGTGGTGCCCCGAGATTCGCGCCGCCGGCTCGGTCGAGGAGCTTTATCGGCGTTTGCAAACCAGCGTATTTTCGGCCGTCACGCAAGTGGACTGCTGGTTCTTGAAAAATCCCGTCTGGAAGCAGATCAACAAAGAACTCAACAACGAAGACAAGTTCATGGACGACTGGCAACGGACCGAAGCGGTCTGCCGCAACTTGCTCGAGCTGCGCATGAGTCTGTTGCCGTATCTATACTCCGCTTACGCCGATTACCATAATTCGGGCGTCCCGCCTACTCGCGCGCTAGTGATGGATTATCCCGACGATCCGGCCGTCGCCGATTTGGACGATCAATACATGTTCGGCCCGTCGCTGATGGTCGCACCCTTGTTCGCCGGCGAGAAGCAGCGGACCGTTTATTTGCCGAAAGGCGACTGGTACGATTTTTGGACCGGCGAAAAACACGTCGGCGGAAGGAAGATTGAGGTTTCCAAGCCGGTCGATCAGATACCAGTGTTCGTCAAGGGCGGTACGCTCCTTCCGTTGGCCAAGCCGGTGGAATACGTTTCGCTGGATACGTGTTTCGATATTGAGGTGCGTGTGTTCGGCTCGGCGCCGAAGAGTTTTGTCCTTTACGAGGACGACGGGACGACGTTCGATTTTGAGAAGGGCCGTCAAAACCTATGGGAATTATCTTGGGACGGGAAAAGCGGCTCGGTCCGAAAGACCAGCCGCTTCGACGGTCCGACTCGTTATAAAATCGTCGGGTGGAAAAGGGCGGGCGAACAGTAGGAATCGGTGCTTTAATTACTCCATTGCTCTGTCGTGACGGTGTCGGCGTCCGCTTCGACGTGGTGGATCGGTATGCGACGGTTTCCCTATTCTCAAAGAAACTCGTTTGTGGAAAGACCGGCTATGGCCGCGGCTTGCCCCAGGGTGACTCGGTTGTCCAAAAACATCCCTAAAGCGAGATGTAGTTTAAGATCTTCGGGGGTGAATTGTCGTTCAATTTCTTCGGGCAGCGTGAGAGTCACGGCAGGACTCCTATAGAGGGAGAGCTATATAATTATACTTCCCAGGGCGATTGCACCATAACTTACTGTTCGAATAGGATTTATGCAAGGTATTCGTCGTCCCAAACGGCGGCGAGGCGTTTGTTCTTGACGCCGATCTTGAGCGCATGATTATTTTTCAACAGGCTCAGGGCCATGCGGCGAAGGGTGCTGAAATTGGCGTCGGCATTCCCCCCGACGCAAACGGCATTGATCCTCTTGGAACGTCACGTCGATAGGATCGCGTTGCCTCGCGGCCATACCCGCGTCGTAACCATTCACGGGCCGGGGACTGGCTCATTTTATCGTCCTTTCAAGGGCGAAAAATGTGCCTGTCCCCTTCACCGCCGAGGGGGACAGTCCCATTTTCGCGGTAAAGCGCGAAAATCGGGACAGTCCCCTGTGAACGGTTACCCCGCGTCGCGGGTCTGGTGACGATTGGGCGTAACGCGGGTGGCCGTGGACGGGCTTTGATCCAGAAACAGCCACTCGATTTCTTCGTACAGCGTCCGCTGGTTCTCTTTCACCGCCAAGACATAATCGGCCTTGCGTCGAGGATCGCTCGGGCAATCTCCGTTTGACAACCCATCGCGTCGATCGCTACCAAAGAGCCCGCCAATGCCGGCATTTTAAGGAGTTTTGGAATCGCGGTGATCTCGTTGCTCTTTTCATCGACGACCGTTTGCCCGAGGCTGATGTGATTGGCGGTTGCCCACGCGCTGACCATGTGAATGGCCGGTTTGCCCGTGGCGGCGTCGATACTTCGGCGCAGCGTCTTGCCGTCGATGGCGACGATCTGGCCCGCCGTGATTTCGTGCAGGGCGGAAATCCAATTCAAGAGACACGCCTCAAACTCGGCGGGCTTGATCGCGGCCAACACGGAGTCGAAGCGTTCGTGCGAGGGGATGCCGCTGCTGAGGTTGAGAAACTGCGACAGCCACTTTCGCTTCTTGCGGCCGAAGTGCGCGATGGAGACAAAAACATCCGCCCCGCAAATCACGGCGCAGATGGCAATGGTGACGATGTTGATCAGCGGATAGATGACATTGCGTCGTCGCGGATCGTTCAGTTTCGTTCAGTTCAACAAAATGGTCCTGAATGCGGGCGGAGAGTTTTTTGGGCATGGCTAACATCCGTGGCAGCCGAGATTCGCCCGTCGGCGCCAGCGTGGCAGAATCGGCGAATCGCAATGCCTTATTCATGCCATATTACCCAATATGATGCTATCGCCCTGGACGGAACCCTTGCATGCAACTTGCGTTGAAGATGACACATTTATGCCTCCCCTACGCGGAACGGTCATTAGCGGAACACATTTCAGCAGTGTTTATACGCTTGGAGAGGCCGCGTTAAGCGCGGGTTGATAATAGGTTCCCCGGCAATAATGGCGTGGGATGAATCGCGGTCCCAGATCGGTAAGGCATTCCGAAGAGCCGACTAACAGGCAACCGTCCGGGGCGAGTTGTTCGGTCAGACGAAAGAACAGATCGCGCCGCGCCTGGGAATCGAAATATATCGCCACGTTGCGGCAGAAGATTACGTCGAAGCACCCCAAATCGTTGAACGGCAGGAGAAGATTACGATGGGCGAAGGCAACCATCGCCCTTAATTCATCCTTGATCTTCCATTTGCCGGCGGTTTTCTTTATGAAGTATTTTTCCAACAGATCGGGCTTCATTCCACGTTGGATTTCATGTTCCGAGAATTCCCCGATGCTGGCTTGGCGGATGGCGGCGTTCGAGATGTCAATTCCCATCACGTTAACGTCCCATAGCGCCGAGTCCGAAATGGCTTCACGGATGGTCATCGCAATGCTATAGGCTTCCTGGCCGGTGCTGCACGCGGCCGAGAGGATGCGCAGACGTCGTGCGCGCGTCGTGCCGGCCCGGGCATCTATCAGATCGGGAAGGATTTTATAATGCAATATATCGAAGGGGGATACATCGCGGAAGAAGAGCGTTTCCTTGGTGGTGATGGCGTCGATAATCGCGGTTTGGATGGCCTTGTTCTCCGCGGACCGTGCTTTGTACGCGAGTTCGGAGAAGCTTGCGCAGCCGGCGTTTCGGACGATGTCGCCCAAGCGGCTTTCTATAAGATATCCTTTGGATTCGTCCAGTTGGAGACCGCAAAGGTCATGTACGAGCCGGGATATCGCCGAAATGTCGCCATCTGCTACCAGCAAGATAACGTTTTCCTTGCCCTACTAGTTTGACAATTTCGTCGGCCATCTCTTCCAAAGAGACGGCCTTGGCAATGCCTTCGATAATAGGTTCCCGCGGCATGCCAAAGACCACGCAACTGGCTTCATCCTGGGCGATGATCGGCGCGCCGAGCCGATGCAAGAGCCGACACCCGGCCGCGCCGTCGTTGCCCATGCCGGTCATAACAACTCCGACGGCCCTATTGCCATAAACGTTCGCCACCGAGCGGAAAAGATAATCGACCGACGGCAGGCAACTGTTTTCGGGCGGATCGTCCGTGATTCTAACCACGGGAGATTCATCCATTATCTCCACCTTCATTTGTTTTCCCCCGGGAGCGATAAGGACCGTACCCGGCTCGACCGGCTGGCCGTCTTTGGCTTCATATACATGCAAGGCGCAACGGCCGTCGAGATCGTGTGCCAGCGAACGGGTAAACATTGGAGGCATGTGTTGCACCAACAACACCGGCGCCGCGAGATCGGCGGGGAGTCGGGGCAACATGTGCGACAGCGCTTGGGGGCCTCCGGTGGAAATCCCGAGAGCCACGACTTCCCTCTCGTTTAATCCATGCAAATCCTCGATTGTCGCGGCCAAGATATTTTTCACATCTTCGGAAGTTTGTATGCGACTCGGAGGAGGAACATGCGTTTCCAACCTTGTGTGCGGTTGGGCATGGAGAATGGAACGGATTTCGCGGGCGCGAGAAAATGCTTCAATCCTTAGCATGAGTTGCCTTCGCAACATTGCGATGTTTGCCTCGAAACTGCCTTCGCACGGCTTGACGACGAAATCGAACGCCCCCATTTTAAGCGCTTCCAACGTCACATCCGCGCCGTCCGTGGTAAAGGCGCTCAGCATGATTACGCCCACGTCGGCGCCGGATTCGCGCAAGCGCCGGAGCACTTCCAATCCGTCCACGTCCGGCATTTCCAGATCGAGGGTCATTAAATCGGGCTTGAGCGACTCGACCTTCTGGAGCGCGATATTTCCGTCCGCCGCTGCGCCGACGACCTCTACGCCGGCGATGCCGTTTAGAATTTCGGCAACGATTCTACGGTAAGTGACGGTATCGTCTACAACGAGCACTCGCATACTGAAGTCGTCTCCACAGCGCTGTATTGCCGCGAGTCTGTTTCTTTATTTGAACGCGGTGGGAAAGCCAAACACCGAAGGAGTTCCTTCCCCCTCCGAAAAAGAGGCGCGGGAGGACGGCATCAGGCGGTGCGTCCTGATTCCCGGCCGCTATTCCGGAGGGAAAAGGGATGGTGTTCTTCCGCGTATTACGTACTCATGTGAAATTGCCCCACCAGTGACTGAAGTTGGCCGGCCACGTCGGTAAGCTTTCCGCTGGCGCTTTGAGTGATCGTGGCGCCTTCGGCCGTTTGTTTTGCCGCCTGGTCCACTTGCACGATGTTGCGGGTGATTTCCTTGGTGACGTTAGCCGTTTCGGCGACTCCCTTAGCCACGGTTTCAGCCGCCGTTGCCGTTTGAGCGATGTTGCGAGCGATCTCCTTGGTGGTGATGCTTTGCTCTTCGACGGCGGAGGCGATTACCCGCGAAACTTCGTTGACCTTCTTGATTACTTCGTCGATTTCACCGATCGACTGGACGACGTGTCCCGTCGAGTTTTGGATTCCCACGATCCGTTGACGGATATCCTCGGTGGCGGCGCCGGTTTGGCGGGCCAGTTCCTTGACTTCCGTGGCGACGACGGCGAAGCCCTTGCCGGCGTCTCCGGCCCGTGCGGCCTCGATCGTGGCGTTCAGCGCCAACAGGTTGGTCTGTTCGGCAATGTCTTGAATGACCTCGATGACCTTGCCGATTTCGCCGGCCGCGAGACCCAATTCGGCGATCTTGTCGTTGCCGGTCTTGGTCAGGTCGGCGGCGGTGCCGGCGACGGAGGCCGCCTGCTCGGCGCTTCGGGCCACCTCGCTGATGCTGGCCGTAAGCTCCTCGACGGCGGAAGCGACCGTTTTGACGTTGCTGGACATCTGTTCGGACGACGCCGCCATGTTGGTCATGTTCGTGGACATTTCCTCGGCGGCGGCGGCCACCGTGGCCGATTGGTTGGTGGCTTCCTCGGCCCCGCTGGCCAATTGCGAGGCCGTGGCCGATAGACTGTTGGACGACGACGACAACTCGCTGGCGTTTCCGGCGATGTTGCGAATCATGCCCTGCATCTTATCCAGGAACATGTTGAACCATCGGCCCAGATCGCCGATTTCATCCTTGCCGGTCACGTCGAGTCTTGTCGTCAAGTCGCCTTCGCCTTGTGCGATGCCTTTCAGTTCGTTTGTTACGATCGCTAGCGGCTGAGTGATCCTGGTGGCGATCAGCAGCGAAATGATTCCCACCACAAAAAATACAACTAGTCCGCCGGCAATGCTCCAAAAGACCAAGGAGTTGATCGCACTGCGCGTTTGGGTCACGGCATCGCGGTAGTCATCCTCATAGGCGCCCGCGCCAATTACCCAATTCCAGGCGGGAAAATGGGTATAGGCGGTGATTTTGTCGCGGGGGCGAGTTTCTCCCTTGTTTTGCCAGGGGTAGTGAATCACCTTGCATTCTCCCGGCGGGGTGGCGACTGCATTGTTGATAATCGCTTGGATGAATTTGTTGCCGCTGGCGTCCGTGGAATCCCAGATGTTTTCGCCGTCGCGTTCGCCCTTGTACGAAATGACGTACGATCCCTTGTTATCGCCGGCGGCTCCCAGGATGTAGACGTATCCGGTCTTGCCGACCACCATGTCAATAATGGCTTGCCGCAGTTCGGGGCATTCCCCTTCCTTTATTCCCACGTACAAGGCGCCGACGACTTTCTTCTCGGCGTCGAATATAGGTTCGTAAGCGGTCCAGCACCAGCCGTCCACCACGAACGCTCGACCCTTGAACGTCTCTCCGCGAAGCAGCGCCGAAATGACGGGGTTCGGTTTTCCATCCGGATTCACGGCGGGAATATAAGTGCCGACCGCCCTGACGCCGTTCGCGTCTTTAACCGAGGTGCTGACGCGCAGCATGTCGCCGGCGTCGTTGATCCGCTGAAATATCGTACAGGTGTCTCCGTCAGTCTGTGCGGTTACCGTGTCGACGAAGGAATGCGCCTGTTTGTTGTCCGTTTTTTGACCGATTCGCTGCTTGCCGACCAGTAGGTTCGGCAGGTTCACTTCCCGGTCCTGCTTGGTATACTGGTTTTGCGCTATCCAGGACGTTTTTTCCTCGGCCAGCGACAGAGTTCCTCGACTCTCGAACAGCGCCCTGGCCATGCGCAGATCGCTGAGCAGCTTCTTATTGATCGTTTGATTGTATACGGTCAACATTTTATAGACGTCGGTGGCCGCCGTCTTCAGTCCTTTTTCGGCCTCTTGATTCATGACGGTCAAGATTTCGTTTGTTATGTAAGTCTTTCTGACCGCGATAAAACCGACGATCAGCAGCGCCGTCAGCGCCGTGCCCGAAACGCTCAAGGCAAGAATCTTTGTCCTGACTTTCATCTTGATATTCTCCTCGAAGATAGTGAAATGTTGGTTGCAAACTACGATAATTACGAAATATGCGGCGACATTGACCGCAATATGACATTCTCTCGGCGTCCCTCAAACTTCATCGCGCGTCACGGCGAGCACTTCCGCGACGTTAAGGATTGCCAGCAGTTCATTCTCCAATTCAACAATGCCCCCGAAATATTCTTCATTCGCGGCGGCAAGGTTCGCCGGGAGCGGCTTGATTTCGTTCCGTTGCGTTTTCACGACGTCGGCGATCCGATTCACCAGCAGTCCGACCCGCTCTCCGTCGGCGCTTACGACGACGTTGCGGGTGTTTTTGTCGATATCGGTGCGACCCAGGCCAAGTATCTGGCGCAAATCCAACACGGTCACCACCTCGCCGCGAAGATTTACCACGCCCCGGACCCACTGGGGGGCATTGGCGACGGGCGTCACTTCGACGTGGCGGTTGATCTCCTCGACGTGTCGGATCTCCGCCCCCAAGAGCATGTCGCTGACGTAGAAAGTGACAAACTCCACTTCGCCGGACGATACGGGCATGACATTATTCATAACCGCGTTCATTGTATATTTCCCCGCTCGATAAAAATCCAGTTGTATTACGAGGTTCGCGCCGCCGCGTGGAGGTAATCGGCCACGGTGGCGACCAGGCGCTCGCGATCAAGTTTGATGTGGTAATCGTCGATGCCGACTATTTTCCCGCGTTCGACGTCTTCGTCGCTGGCCAGTGAAGTCACGGCGATAATCGGAATGTGTGTGAGCGACGGCGTGTTTCTGACCCTCTGCGCCAAGTCGAACCCGTTGAGATTCGGCATTTCCAGATCGGTGACGATCAGGTCGCACGGCTTGCCCGGATGGCAGAGCACGTCCCAAGCGACCTTTCCGTCCTCGCAGGCCAGCACGTTGTAGCCTTCGGCTTGCAAAAAACCGGCCAACTGTTTGCGGAAGAAGCTCGAATCCTCGGCCAGAAGAATCGTGGGGGCGTCGCCGACGCGCTCACCTTCGGCGGGGATGTCCTGAATCCATTCCGCGTGCGCGGAGCGGGTCAATTCCAACAAGTCCAACATGCGCGTGGCCTTGTTGTCCAGAACCAACGAGCCGATGACGCCTTTCTCTTGGAAAGTCGTGGTGTCGATGTCGGTCGACATTTGGCGGATGTCCGTCAGTTGCGGCGCTATCAGGCCGATCTCCCTTTGGCCGATTCGGTATACGATCACGTAAAGCCGTTCCTGTTCCGGACGCGGCAACGCGTTGATGTGATTTTCCAGACTCAATAGCGGCAAGGACACGCCGCGGTATTGGAGCACCTCTTGTCCGCCGACCTTGTCGATCTGATCGCTGCGGATTCGTTCCAGCCGCGAAATCAACCCCATCGGCACGGCGAATTGCTCCGTCTCGGCATTGGTGAACAAAAGCATCGTTTGGTTGTCGGCGGCGGCCGCCGCCGTCGACTCGACCTCCCCAGCCAGTTCCTTGGCGTCGCGCGTATGCAGCGAGACTTGCGACGCCAGTCCGGCCACGTCCACGATCAACGCCACCTGTCCGTCGCCGAGAATCGTCGCGCCGGCGAAGCAGCGGCAATCTTTCATGTGTTTGCCCAGCGGTTTGACCACGATCTCTTCGGAATCGTGCAAGGCATCGACGATCACGCCGTATCGGAGCAATCCGTATTCCACGACGATGATATTGATGTTGTTGGAGCGGTTTGCGGCGTCCGTTTCGTCGGCGCCATTCTCCAGCACCGAGTTCAGGCGAACCAACGGCAACAATGCGCCTCTCAACCGGAGCACTTCAGCGTTATCGACGTATTGCAACCGCTCGGCTCTTTCGGCGGCCTTGACGCGGACCAGTTCGCTGATGCTCGCCTGCGGAATGGCGAAACGACGCCCGTTCGAGCGGACTATCAATGAAGGAATAATGGCCAGCGTCAAGGGGAGCGTGATGTTGACCGACGTCCCTTCGTCCACCGTGCTTTCCACGTCGACCGTTCCACCGAGCTTTTCGATGTTCGTCTTCACGACGTCCATCCCGACTCCACGGCCGCTCAGATTGCTAACAGTTTTGGCCGTCGACAATCCGGGGCGGAATATCAGACGCAAAGATTCGCGAGCGCTCATCTCGTGGGCTTGTTCGGAAGTGATGACTCCCTTCGCGACCGCCTTGTCTCTCAACGAGGCCGCGTTGATGCCCGCTCCGTCGTCTTTGACCACAAGATGGACTTTACCGGCCTGGTGAAACGCCTTGAGGAATATCTTGCCTTTGGCGTTTTTGCCGTTTGCGGTTCGTATTTCCGGGCTTTCCAGTCCGTGATCGACCGCGTTGCGGATCAGGTGCGTCAGCGGATCGCCGATAGCTTCGATAATCGACTTGTCCAACTCGACGTCCTTGCCTTCGACAACCAGGTCGCATTGTTTGTCCAAAGATTGGCATAAGTCGCGAACCAAGCGGGGAAACTTTCGGAACACGGTCTCGACCGCCTGAAGACGGGTCTGCATGACCGCTTCCTGGATCTCGCTTGTGACCTGATTCAGACGCGCCGAAATCGAATCCAGGTTTTCGCGGCTGTTCGTGGCCACGGTTTGCAGCAACTGATTGCGAGCCAGAACCAATTCTCCGGCGAGATTCATCAAATGGTCGAGAACGCGGACCGAAACCCTGATGTTCGCGTCCGTCGCCGATCCGTTTTGGGCGGATGTTTCCGCGGCCGTCAAAGCGTTGGATGTCTCATTCGCCTCGTAGGTTTCCGTCGTCTCGATCGAAGGCGGGTTGGCGCTGACAGGCTCCGCCTCGCCATACCGGGCCTCTTCCGAAACGTATGCGTCAACCAGATCGAGGGCTTTTTCAACGTTCGCCGTCTCATCCATTCCGCTTTGCTGCTTGACGAGGATGTCCGCGTCCGATTGTTGCCGAGTTATCACGGCTTGCAAGTCCGATATATGGCCGGAAACGTCCACTTCCTCCGACCGATCGACGTTCTCGACCATCGCGCGAAGCGTGTCGGCGGCCTTAAACAACACTGTTGTCACGTCGGGACGAGGCACGAGCTGCCGATTGCGGATCATATTCAATACGTTCTCCATTTCGTGGGAGAGCGCTTGAATGTTGGACAATTGCAAAAAACCGGCCGTCCCCTTGATCGAATGAACGGCGCGAAAAACCGTGTTCACCAGCTCGTCGTCGATATTCGCTCCACCGGCTTCGATGGCCAATAATTGGCTTTCGATGTCAACCAGGTGGTCGCGGGATTCAACTACAAACTCCTCTACAATTTGACGGTCAATCATCTTATCGCTCCGGCGGATTCCGCGGACTGTTTCATCATGCTTTCGTAAGTGGGCGTGGCCCCCTTCGCAAACAGCCGATCAAAATCGAATTCTTTTTTCTCTTCCTCGTCAGGGGCGTTCGGATCAAGCGTTTCGACAAGGGCCACTTCAATGGCGACGTCTCCCCAGGGGCTCTCGTACGGGACGCATACGGATACCGCCTTGTGAGGAAATCCCATCACGTGCTGCTTGCCGACGATCGTCGTGGGAAGGCTGATGTCGAGAGAAAGGTGCTCCATCTTCGCCTTCGCCGCGCCGGCGATGATGTTCGTCAACTCGCCGACGGCGTCGACGACGTCGCCGTCGATGTCCGTCGGCCGCTCGCCCAGCAACGCCTCCGACACCGACAAGGCGGCCTCATGGCAGAGACTCAATACCACCGTGCCCTTGGCCTTCTTCGAGGAGAGTCCGATCACGCCGCTGACTTCGTATTCGGGTTGGATTTCTTTTTTGACAATGGCTTCCCGAGGCGTCAACGCGCAGCCCAGCATGATGTCAAATGTCGAGACGGCCGCGGTCAAAAAGTGTTCGAGATATTTAGGACTCATGGCAAAAAACGAAGCGATTTGCTTGACTTGGAATGTTGTGATACTTTCAGTGACTTTCGAGGAATGCGTCCCGCCCTTCGACAAAACGCCCAACAAACATAGGTTGCAATTATCCTCATGCTCATGCAGATTCGTATGGGATGGGCACGTTTTGAAAGCGGATCGGCAAGCGCATGGTGGAGGGAAAAATGCGGTTGTAGGAAATATCCGGTTATGTTAACCGTTTGCCCCAGGCGCTCTGCGGCGTCGAATGTGAAACAAATTGAGGATGCCAGTTTTCGGCGGACGAGTCCGCTTTGGTCATAACGTGGTTGTTCAGAATGTCGCGAAGCTTGGCGTTGTCGAACGGTTTGACCAGGTAGTCCGAAACGCCGGCGAATATCGCTCCCGCGATGCGCTCCTTTTCGCCTTCGGTGGTAATCATGATGATCGGCACGTCCGACCCCTGCGACCTGATCTCGCGAACCACGTCCAGTCCGCTCTTGTTGGGCATGTTCCAATCGGTCAGGATAAGGTCGAATTTTCCAGCGTTAAAATGTTTTATCGCTTCCGCGCCGTCGGCCGCTTCCTTGACGGATGTTACGCCGACGTCTTCCAATAGACGCCGGATAATCTTCCTCATGACCGCCGAATCTTCCGCAAGTAATACTTTCATGGTAGTAACTCTTAGTAGATTGCCTCTACCATGCCCCGACCGGGGTTTTCCCTCTGAACGAGGAAACGTTCCTTGGAAACACCTTTTAATGCATAGCTCGAAGATGGGAGATGTCAATTTGTGCGTTGCGGCAAGCCGTAGGAACCTTTAGATAAAATAGTATTCCAAGCCGGTCACCGCCGCGACGAGAACGCGAAACGGTTGCTTTGAACCAGTTGGAAATGGATGTTCCCGGCCATTTGGGTTAGAATCACACCCCAAACGAGGAGATTTTCTTGAGTATACCACGCCGATATTTTGTGCGGGCCGGAAAGCAACCATCCTTAGGATGTACCTTGTCGAGAAGGCGCCCGTCTCCGACCTGTGCGACGAGTACGGCATCAGGCGGAACGAAAACAACGGCTGGGCGCCGCGGAAAAATAGTATTCCGGCGAGTCGCCGCCAATCATCGGCGGCAAGGGATCGCAGTTTTTTGGCGAAGGACTTCAAGCAGTTTATCTACAGCCGCGGCATGAGGCAGGCGCGCCAGCCCGTACTATCCGCGGAACAACGGCAAGCCAGCGCGATTCCAAGGCGGCATTAAGGGCGAGTGCCTTCGTCCGGGCACGCCGATCTCGTTGAAAGACCGCGATTCGCATCGTGTGCCGATGCCTTCAAGACGGCCCATCTCGGCCTGCAAGCCGCTTTATAATCCGCACGCAGGCGAGAATGTTCTTTCCGGAGTGAAATTCAGGGTCTTGAAACTTACAGGCGGGCGGGACGTCGATCGGCAAACCGGTCTTGCCGTCGATGTTCTGAAACGGCCCCAGCGAGGTTTTCGGATTCAGGTAGCGAGTGAAGTAGGTATTGTTGACTTGGCGATAGGTTTCCAAGAACCTCCGATTGCCGGTTGACTCGAAGGCCAGCAGCGACGTAAGCATCGTTTCCGGCAAGATCCACCAGGGCATGGTGTCATTGATCGGATCGCCGGAATCGGCGTCGATGGATTTATAGATTCCCGGATGGCGTTTGTTCCAACCCTTCTCGATGTTCCACGAAGCCAACCGTGGACACACGTCATTGATTCGCATGCACAGATTCCCGTGGATTCCCGCTTGTTGCGCGAGTCGAGCGAACTCCAGAGCGAAGCCGGCGAACTCAACGGCATGGCCCGGATCGACGGCCAGACGCCCCTCGGGATCGACAAATGGGCCTCCTTCCGGCCGAACGTACTCGGCCAACGCTCCGACTTGCGGCAGGTAATGCGTATCCAATAAACGTTTAGCCAGGCGCGCCCCAACGTCGAGATACGATTGGTCTGAAAGCTGTTTGGCGAACTCGTTGGCCAAATCGAGCGCTGCCGACCAAGGGTTTTCCGAGATTCGGTCGGGAAACGTAGGATCGGGTTCCAGCAGGAAATTTCCAGACTCCAATGCCTCCAGCGATTCGTGTAGCAGCCGCTTCGCGGCCTCGATCCGCACGGCGTCCTCGGTCAGCGCGCCGTATTCCAAGAGTCCCAGGCAACCGTACAAATCACTGTAGCTCCGATGTTCTTGCGGGGAAGGGGAATGGGGCAACGTTTCTGCTTCCCCCGGGTTGAGTCTAAACGGCAGACGGCCCGCGTGGGCTTCGAGGTGTCTCTCAATTACCTCGACGACATGCCGGGCGTAGGCCGTCAGTTGCGGGGCCTGGCGCGGAAAATGCCGAGCGAAACGGGCGAATACGCAGGCGCCACGCCCGTTGATCCAAGAATATGAAAAGAGTTCTTCAGCGGGGAATTCCTCGCCGGTGATTGAATTGTAGCCGGTGTGTACGCCCGGAAAATCACGAAACCTCTCGAATCGCTGTAGCAGGAAACGAATGCGAAGATGCAGGTACTCGTGATATGCCTCAATCAGCCGGTCGTCAAAGAGGGCCTTCTCGGATGAATCCACTATCTTAAGCCGCCGCACGATTTCATTCATTGCATCTTCTCTCGCTTGGGTGCTACGACGGGGACGGCGCCGACGCCGTCGGGCAGTATCGCCACTGTTGCTTGAGGGCCATGTTTGCGCAGGGCCGCCGCAACCGCC
The DNA here is from genome assembly GCA_016928165.1 of Pirellulales bacterium. Classification (GTDB taxonomy): domain Bacteria; phylum Planctomycetota; class Planctomycetia; order Pirellulales; family Thermoguttaceae; genus JAHIKV01. The sequence goes on from JAFGLH010000255.1 coordinate 32,579, forward strand.
TCGCCCGCGTTGTGGTAATGCTCGAATTTCATCCGTTTCGCGTCCTCGGCAGTCAGACCATCTGAGACGATGGCCAGGGACAACCGTTTCCTCATTCTGGCGATCACGGCCGCCGCCGTTACCGCGATGGGTTCCGCCGCCTTGCCGGCCAGCGCGTCCCGGACCAAGGGGCCGGGATCATCCGTCCCGATGTAGTTGGCGTACCGTGGGTGTGGGCCAATGCCCTCGGGACAGGCGGCCAAGTGGATCAGAGTGCCTCCGTCCTTGATTACCGGTTCTGCGGCAAAAATTGCCTTCGAGGCAAGCCAAAAATCCTCCTCGGCACGAAAGGAGGTAACCAGAACGACGTCGGCCTTCTCGGGCAAAACAACCGAGTAGATTTCCTGGGCGTAAGACACGCCTCGGCGGTGCGCCTGGAGGTAGTGGCCGGCTACGGTGCGGTAGACGCGGTTGTCGGAAGTGAGCACGCAGTTGACGATAAAATCCAGGCCCACCGTATCGACCCACGTTTCCATGGCGCTGCGCACTGGATTTTCCACCACGCCGTAGGTGTTCCAATCGACTTTAGCGTAGCTTAGGTGGAAGGCGGTAACGGTTTGCCGGCTGCTGACGCCGGGATAGAGAATCTTTCCGCCGCCGCTCCAGCCGCACTCCGGATGTGGCAAGATCATCCCTACGCCAATGCGGAAGTCGGCTTCGGCTACCCGGCGGTCGATGGCCACCGGGGTGCCGTCCGGCGCCCGGCCGTACGGCACGATTCCTCGCGGATCATCAAACTCGGAATTGAACAGCCGCACTCGGGAGGCGACCGCCGGGCCGGCCCGCAAGGCCATCTCCTCTGGGGTCATCTTCCGATGGGTGCCCAGCGCGAAGACCACGTACATGTCGCGATCGGCCACGCCCGCCGCGGATAATTCCTCCAACAGCAGCGGCAGTATCGTTGCCACCGGTGTGTCCCGCGTTTTGTCATCGCAGATCAGGGCCGTTTTCATACCCGGCTTGGCCATTTCCCGGAGCCTGGGCGTACCGATCGGATCGGCCAAAGCCGCGCGGATCAGTTCCACCGCCGGGCGGTCCGCCTCTATACGGCGACTCGGAAATATACCGAGTAAATTGGCGGTCGGCACCGATAGCCGCATCCGCTTATTCCCATAGGGCAACGTAATCTCGGTGTGCCGGGACATTAATCGACAAACTCCTTGGCGGCCCGGGCCACAATCTCGTCGATTGCCTTCAACTTGTGGCCGTCGAGAATTATCTCTGGCGTTTCCTGCCAGATTTCCCCAGCCTTTTGTCGCGACCTTCGCTCCATGCCTCCCGCGTCTCCGCCGTGAGCGGTGCTCCAAGGCGCCGTCTCGAAGAGATCGGAAAAGAACAGTTCACGTCGGAAGTGTTCCGCGGTGTGCATTTCGCTCAGGTAGTTGCCGCCGATGCCGACCGCGCGAACCGCGTCCAAAGCAAGTGTCCGCTCGTTGACTTCGATTGGTTGCAGCGCTCGGTGCATGTAACGGGCGACCTCGTTGTCGATCACCAACTGCTGGGGCGAGAAAGTAACGGCGTTTTCCAGATGGCCCACCACCCCGATGCCCACCGCGCCCGCCAGGACCGGAAACACCGTACTCATCGCCTTTTCGATGCCGCACTGCACGTTGACGAAGCAGCTATCGGTCTTCAGTCCATGCACGCCGCTCGGACAACCGTAATACTCCGTGATGAGCTGCACCCGGGCCGCCAACAGCGGCATGCGGTCCGCCGTGGCGTAGCGAAACAATCCCGATTTCATGTCGCAATAGGAGGGAATAATATCGACGCCGATCACGGCATTTTCGTCGATGGCGTAGGCCAAGACCATCGGCCCCAAAGTCTCCGCGATTCCCAGGGCCAGCAGGCCCGCGGCCGTCACCGGAGCGGTTGCGCCGCCGTTGGGCATCGTGTCCAGCGTCTGCGGAAAACCGCGCTCGATATAATCCATGAAGATTTCGACCATGTTGCGGTCCAGACACAACGGCGAGCGTGCCTCGGCGTAGCCCACCAGGATCGGCTCCCGCCTGAGATTCTCCAGCCCCCCTTTGACGATCGAACCGATCTCGATCAGGTAGGGAACGTCTTCCTTCTTGAACGTTTCAACGCCGCCGAACTTCGTGGTGTACTTGGCCAGCTCGGCGGCCATCTTCACCGGCCGCAAGGGGCCGGGCGTTTCCTGATCCGACACCGGCAGACCCGTGTAGTCGATGGCCTCCAGCCGGTCGGCCAAGTGGATGGATCGGCGGACATCGTCCATGGTCGCACTGCGGCGAGTTCCGTCCAAATCGTGAATGAAACAGCAAAACCCGCCGGCGCTTACGGTAAAGTCGGGATGGATACGATGCTTTTCCCGGCGGAACCGGACATGAGAATAGCGGACCGCCATCTGTTCCGGAAACCGGTTCTCTACGGCGTAGTCGGCTTTCATCTTGTCGACGTACGATTGCACCACGCGGCGGGGAAACCGAACCAAAAAGCTGCTCTCGTCCACGCGACAGCCGACCCGCTTTAGATAACTAAGCGCTTTCTCGCTTTCCATCCTCATGCCGACCTGTTCCAAAATGGTCAGGGCGGACTGATGAATCTTCTCCATATCGTCCGGGCTTAGAACCCGGATGGGTTCCAGTAGCATGGATTTCTCTCCCTCTTGTGTCGTTTTAACTCGTTTTGCAATCGCTTGGGTTACCCGCTCTCCGGCGACTTACACTTTGTCTCGCAACTCGACAAACTCGTCCAGCATGGTCATGAAGTTTTCGTATTTCGTTCCCTTCGCCACCGAGTGGCTGGGTCCGAAAATAAAGCCTCCGCCGGGGGCTCCGCGCCGCAGTGCAGTCCGCACGTCGCGGCGAACGTCGTCGGGCGTGCCGGTAATCAGCGTTTCGACCGGCATCCCTCCCCAGAAACAGAGCCGGTCGCCGAACCGCTCCTTCAACAAGCCGATCTCCATCCCAGCCGTCGTCTGCAACGACTGGTAGCAAGCCACCCCGGCTTCGATGAACATTTCCATCAGCGGCATGTTCTGGCCGCAATTGTGCAGGATTACCTGAGGCACAAACCGCTTGATGTGTTGCACGCGCTGCCGGAAAAACGGGAAAACCAGTTCGCGGAACATCTTGGGCGAGATCAGCGGCGCGCGGGTTCCCGCCGTATCTTCCTCGATAATCACTCCGGGGCATTCACCGCGAATGTAGTATTGGTCAAGCGCGTCTTGAACGGCCGCCGTGCGGCGGTTGAAGGCCGCGATCACTTCCGGCTGGGAGGCGTATAGAAACAGGCCCTGTTCGATGCCGCCGAGCGACTCCATCGCCACGACGCCGCCCCCGGTGATGCCGCCCGAGGGACTGGCAATGTAGCGGTCTCGGCCGAGTTGCTCCTGGAGATAGTCGAACGCCTCGAAAACGCTGGGATCAGGGGGATGGACCTCGGGAAAACCCTCGAAGTCCTCGGCGCGGAACTGGCGCTTGCCCGCCATCGGGTCGAAAATGCACTGGATCTCGTTGGTTAGCTCCACCGCCTGATAAATGCATCCCCGCCGATCCTCCCATTTGTCGGGAGCGATTTTCTTTGGCGGGTCCGGAACGTAATCCTTCGGCGGAAGAAGCAGGGCCTCCTTCGGCAACAACAGGTCGGCGCAGTCTATCTTCCGGTAGAACTCGACGGTGTCGGCCTTGAGGCTTTCGGCCACTTCCTCGCGGCGGCCTTCCCAGAGGGCAATCTGTATGGCGATCTTGTTCCGCACGTAGGTCGGACGGCCCAATACCCGCTCCACGGTGTCGTAGTCGACCGCAAAAAAGCCCAGGGGGACTTTGTCCACCGGCTTACGCGCAATCGCCGCTTGCACCCGCTGTTTGGAATTCATTGTTCAACCAAGAAGTGTTCGAAGCATCGTTGATGTTTATCGCAAACAGTAACCGATTAGCCACAGAATCCCCAAAACGCCCAGCGACATCAGACAAACTACGAAGAAGCCGACCACGGTGTAGCGGTCGAATCGTTCGATCACCCAGTTGCTGTCGGGGAACAAATGGCGTCCTCGCATCCGTTGATCGAAGTGGGCCGCGTTTTCGGCCACTTGGCGGGCATCCTCGTGCGGCGGTTTGCCCATGGCGGGCGTGAGCATGCGGGCGTAGAAATCGTCGAGGTTCCGCTTGGGCACGGTCTGCCGGCTCAAGAGCGAGCACCCGTACATCAGCACGAAAGGCAGCAGCGCCGGAAACAACATGTGCAGCGACTTGACCGCCGCCGTGCCGAATCCGTCCACCCGCACGCCCGCCAAATGCAACAGGAGTATCTCCGGCCGTATCCGCCCCGCGCCGCGCAGTCGGCCGTCGGCGTTTTCGGCCAGGTCGGTAAAGAAGATCGGCGTGGTCTCGCTCGTCCGGACCAGCGTGAACGCCTCGCCCACTTTCGATGCCCGGCCTTCATCCACGTCGTACTGCGTGGCGATTTGACCGGGATATTCCACTCTTACAGCCGGGGTGCTTCCGAGGAATTCAGGTTTTTCCGCAAGCGGCGTGAGGCAGGCAAGCATGGGAAGCACGAACACCAGCAGCAGTCCGCCCAGCACCGTGGCGGCGGCTCCCGTCACGGTTGCCCGCCGCCACACAAATCCGAGCCAAAAGACGGGCCCGAACAATGCCAATCCCTCAAAGGAAAGCAGGAACTGATCGACCATATTCCTCATACTGTAGGCCACGACGGCGGTGACAAGCAGAAACACCAGCGAAGCGATTCTACCGATGAACATATAATGGCGATCCGATCTGCCGGGAGCGAACAAGGGCCGATAAACGTTCTCGGTAAAGGTGGCGGCGGCGGCGACCATGTGGGCGCTGGCCGTCGACATCAAGGCGGACATCAGACCGGCGATGACCAGTCCGACCAACCCTAACCCGATCGGGGCCAGCAGACGCAGCATCAGTGCCCCGTAGACCTGTCCTTTAGCGATCGTCGTCGGATTGAAAAAAAGGACGCCCAACAGTCCGACTACTCCCCAGGCGACCACCGAAGTTCGCTTCAACAAGAAGCCAAAAACCACGCCAATTTGGGCGGTCCGTTCGTCTTTGGCCACGTTGGTGAGCATGTTGGACGGCCAGGCCGGGTGACCGGCGAGCATGGCCAACAGCAAGCAAAGCACGTAGTACCAAGTGTAGGTGCCCCCCTCGCCGCCGAAGACGTCCAAGAGGTGGTGCGGTACGACCTGGCGGATGTGCGCCAATCCACCCCCTTCCGCCAGCGCGATAGGAATGACCAGCACGATGGTAAAGAAGATGACCCAGATGCTTTGAATGCAGTCGGTCAATATCGCCGCGTGAACGCCCCCGCACACGCCATACGACAGCACCAAGAGCATCGTGGCCAGTATGCACAGCGAGAAAACCAAGTCCCCTTGTGCGGCGCTGAGGCTCATCTGGACCGATACGATCTTCGTGATGCTGTCGCCCATGGCCGTGAAGCCCACCGATATCCACGTCGCCAAACAGAAAAGCGAGAAGACGCTATGCAACGCCGTCAGCGGCTTCGAGCGGTAGCGGGCCTGAAGAAGATCACTGATCGTGACGTAGCGAAAGCGGCGGAGCCAGAGGAAATATATCCAATAAACCGGCAAGGCAAAAAGATTAGTCAGGCTGATCCACACGCCCGATAGCCCCTGTCGGAACGTCTGGTCGGCGGTCATGATCGGGGCGTCGGCGTTGACCGATTCGCCATACTGAGCAAAGAGCGTGAAAAACTTGCCGAACGAACGGCCGCCGATGAAAAAATCTTCCGTGTTGTGGATTTTTCGAAGCGAGTAGTAACCCACGCTAATCATTAGCGCGGCGTAGAAGGCCAGCCCGACGAAATCGGCCCACGTCAACCCCGGGGCCATGCTCTGTCCCATTGGTTCGATCCTTTCTCCTCCACGATTTTTCGGGCGTCAATCGCGTTCCACCGGCGGACATAATTATTGGGGGGGGAGAAATGCTTGACACGGCTTTCATTATGTCTACACTATAATCCGTGTCAATGACGTATTGCGTCATTAGAGTTGATTATTTGCCGCACATCAGAAACGCCCGTTGATGGCCGTTCGACATGTCCCGTCCGCCCCGAATCGCTTTGTTGATCGGCACCTCGCGCGCACACGCGCGCCGGCTGTTGCAGGGGATTGCGGCCTACGTCGAAACGCACCGTCCGTGGTCGATCTACCACGACGAGCGGCCCCTGGGCGACAGTCTGCCCGAATGGATGACTCGTTGGAACGGCGACGGAGTGATCGCTTGGATGGAAAGCCCGAAGCTGATCCGCAAAATTGTCCGGCTGGGACTTCCCACCGTCGACGTGTTCGGCGCGCGTGCCGTTGCGGGCATTCCGGCGGTCGATAGCGACGAGCAAGCGATCGCCCGCCTAGCCGCCGATCACCTGCTGGAATACGGCTTCGATCAATTCGCCTATTGTGGATTTTCCGGGCTCCACTACTCCGACGCGAGGTGCAAGTATTTTATCGAATACCTTAACCATCGTAACCGGCGCGCCGTGAGCGTCTATCGCTCGCCGCTGCGTTCGCGCGCCGCGGACGATGCTGGCAAAGAGGCCAAGGGGCTGACCGAGGAATATGCCGTAGCCCGCTGGCTGAAATTGCTGCCCAAGCCGGTCGGCCTGATGGCCTGCAACGACACCCGGGCACAACAGGTTATCAACGCTTGCACCGAGTATGGCATTTGCGTACCCGAAGAAGTGGCCGTTGTCGGCGTGAACAACGACGAGGTGCTTTGCGGGCTGTGTCACCCGCCGCTGTCGAGCGTCGAGACCAATGCTCCAAAAATCGGCCACGAAGCGGCCGCCCTGTTGGACGTTATGCTTTCCGGCCGCCGTCATCCGGCAGAGAAAAATTTGGTCGAGCCGCTGGGTGTTGTGACGCGGCAATCGACTGCGGCGGCCATCGCCGATCCAAACTTGGCGCTGGCCATGCGCTTCATATCCGAACACGCATGCGAAGGCATTACCGTAAGCGACGTAGTCCGCAACTTGCCGATTTCGCGCAGCACGTTGGAACGTCGTTTCGCTGCGGCTTTGGGTCGGGCGCCGTCGGCGGAGATCAGGCGAGTTCAAGTTCAGCGTCTAAAAGACCTGCTCGTCCATACCGACCTGCCGCTGGCCGGAATCGCCCGCTTGACCGGGTTCAATCACGTCGAGCCAATGTGCAGGCTGTTCAAGAGGAAAATCGGCTGCACCCCGGGCGAATATCGACGAGCTTGCCGAATAAGTGGATGACCTTGACGCAGCAGCGTCGGGTATCATAAGCGGCCGTTCAATAATTACTCCCCTCTCCCGCAAGCGGGAG
>JAFGLH010000256.1 GCA_016928165.1 Pirellulales bacterium
ACTCTTAGTCGCCGTTCAAAAACAACTTCGGTTTTTCATTCGCCAACCGCCCTCACCCCCGGCCCCTCTCCCGCTTGCGGGAGAGGGGAGTAATTATTGGACGGCCGCTTATGGATCATGGTAGTAAAGCCCTCAACTGGCATGGAGATTCGCGGTGCGGATGCCGTGTAGGTCGCCCGAGGCATAGGCTCGCCCTATTTCCGGCGAGTCGCCCCATTTCCAACTGAATCGATGTGAATCGTAAAGCACAATGTCTTCGGTTTCATAGTCTCCGGCGTGAATCCAGACGTAGGGCAGGTTTCCGTATCCGCCCGGTCCTTCGGCCTGAACGGTCGTGACAAAAAATGCGCAGAGAACACTTGCACACACAACCCATTTTGGCCATGAATTCATGTTGGCGTCTCCCGTGGATATTGGATATAGAATATGGCGGAAATAATATCCCTCTCGAATAAAAGCAAATATAAATCCGCCCATATCCGGTTGTCAAGCGGCACCTCGCCCCCCCCTGCATGTCTAGCGCGACCGGAGTTTATAGCGGGCAAATAATCGTAGTGCTCATGGAAACAGACGCATATTTGCCTCGCCTTCGCCGGTGATCGGAAGAAGGATTGACGTTGCCGCTTGCGAGGCGGAGAATAAACGGTGTATGAAATCGTTTTGTTGATGCGATTTCCACCCGAGAGTACAGCAAAGGCGCTGGTGGAGCCAGAAGCATACATTCGAGGAGACATGCACCAATGAGCGTAGTGCCGTTTGCCGAACGAGCCGATCGCTTCCAGGGCTATCGCGGCCCGGTCAAAGAGATTTTGGAAAAAAACCGGCTCGGCGTGTGGAGCGAGATTGAGGTGGCCAACGACCGCGGCTCGGTCTTCACCGGCGTGATACTGCCGCGGAGCGAGACGTTCGACGACCTGCACCTGGTCGTCAAATTGTTCAACGGCTACAACATCGGCATCGCCGCCGAGCGGATCACCTCGATCAAGGAAATCGGCTACAAGAAGGCCGTCTACAAAATACCCGAGAAGGAATTTCCATACGACCCGGCAAAGAAGAACGTGACGCTGTTGGGCACCGGCGGGACGATTGCTTCACGATTGGACTATCGGACCGGGGCGGTGATTCCGGCCTTCACGCCCGGCGAGCTTTACGGGGCCGTGCCCGAGCTGGCCGATATCGCCAACCTGACCACGAAAAAACTGTTCGGCGTGTTCAGCGAGAACATGGGTCCGGAGCAGTACAAGGCCCTGGCGTTGGCCATCGGCGATGAGATCGCCGGCGGCGTGGACGGGATCGTCATCGGCCACGGCACCGACACGATGGCCCACACCGGGGCGATCCTCAGCTTTATGGTGCAGAACTCGCCGGTGCCGATCGTGGTGGTCGGCAGCCAGCGCAGTTCCGACCGGCCCTCGTCCGACGCGGCGTTGAATCTGATGAATGCCGTGCGGACTGCGGCCGAGTGCGACATCGCCGAGGTGATGCTCTGCATGTTCGGCCCCACGTCGGACAACTATGACCTGCTGCATCGCGGCACCCGCTGCCGCAAGATGCACTCCAGCTATCGGAGCACGTTCCGCACTGTGGGCGACATCCCGCTGGCACGGGTGATCCGCTACCCGAACGACGACGGCAGCCACTTCAACTACCTGACCGACGATTACCTCCGCCGCGACAAGACGCGCGTGCCGGTGATCGAGCCGTCGTTCGAGGAGAAGGTGACCATCCAGTATTATTATCCCGGTTTTCGCCCCGACATAATCGAGGGTCTGACCGACATGGGCTACCGGGGCATCGTCATCGCCGGCACCGGACTGGGCCACGTCAACAAGCCACTCTATCCGGCGCTTAAAAGGGCCATCCAGAAGGGCGTCACCGTCGTAATGACCGTGCAGACCCTCTGGGGCTTCGCGCAGATGTACGTCTACGACACGGGCCGCGACCTGCTGGAGTTGGGCATCATCCCGCTGGACAACATGCTGCCCGAGACGGCCTACATGAAGCTGGCCTGGGTGCTCGGCCAGACCGACGACAAGCGAGAAATCCGGCGGATGATGACCACGCCGATCAACCACGAGATCACGCCCCGCGAGCCGCACAACGGCTACCTGATTCTCCAAGGCGGCCTGCCCGAGGTCGAGGCCTTCGTAAAGAAGCACTGGAAATAATGTGCTGTATTTGTTGCTGGAAAAAAAGGCAAGGCTGCATGTTCGGTGCGTGCGAGCGCGCACCCTATGATTCTACAATTCTATCGTTCATCGAAGACGCAGCGGGGCGAACGTGGGATCGCATCGACAATCGCCGCGGAGTATCTCGACGAAGGGATCGGACCAAACGAGGAGTGCAGTTATCGGATCGTCGCCGTGGACCAATCGGGCAATGCACGATAAGGGCCGGCGACAATCTGATTTATCGGCAAACACACCACAACGAGAGAGCCAACGGGAATCCACTTATTATCGTGCCCAATAGGGCCATTCGAACGATGTCGCTTTCACAACGACGAATTCCACCAACGATCCCCCACAATTCCGAGAGAAAAGGAAAGTAACCAAGCGGAAAACATTAACCACCACAGCAGGATAGATAACGTTGAGATGTATGATATCGTGACAAGAATCAATGGCATCCAGCACGATAGTTTTGCTGCTCGACGCGAGAATCCTTTCCGCCTATTTGGTTCGCACTCTGTGACTGACATGGTCAACAATATTTTGTAGGCGAAATTGTATTCGGGAGTTAAAACTCGTCTTCGTCTTGTTGGGCATTGATTTGCTGGTCAATCAACTCGTCCCAAGAGGCAAGAATCTCCGTAGTTGCTCCGGCAGCTTCGAGACGGTCGCGGACGGGGCCGCGGCTGGTCTTCAATTCTGGAAAGGCCAACAACAAGGCGGCCAGGTCGCGCCAATCGGTGCCCGACTTTGGCGTCCCGCGGCGGCGGCGATAGGCGATCAACTTGCCGGCGATCAACTCCTCGGGCGCGACCACCAACACCTCTCCGATCCTTCGCGCCGGCGGCATCGACGCCAGTGAGCGAATATCGGCCAGATGACGGTTCCCTGTCTTTTGGAGTTGGTACAACCGGAATCCTCGCCCCGCGCCGATTTCCCGCACGCGGATAACGACGTTAAATCGCTTGCCCAGGTGGTTGCGGAGTTGTTCGGCCAACTCGGCCGCCCGGGGACTGGCGATGTCCACGTCTTGAGTCATCTGCGGTTCGTCCACGTAGGCGTTGACCGCCTGTGCCCCAAAAAGGACCGCATCTTCCATTCCTTGGAGAAACTCCAGCACCGCACGATGAATGGTTGCCAACGGGAGCGGCTCCTGTATGATAAACTCCTTAAACGTCAATGCTTCGTCGACCAACATATCCACCCTCCCAAATTACACACACCAACACTCCCCTCACTTTAGCGGGTTGATTGCTTACGTCAAGCCTACTGGCACAATTCTTGACCTCGACAACGCCCGGCCAACAGCGCACGTCAACCGTTCCGCTTCTTACGTTTTGCATTTGCGCGGCCTTGGCGGATCGCCAGATAGTTTGGATTGTCGGCCTTGCCGGTCAACTCGTAGAGAAAGCGGCTGCAAATAGTCGGCCGCGGCTTGCCCCACTTGCGCCGATTCAGCGACAAGGTGAGCGTCAAGCGGCGCTGGGCGCGGGTCGCGCCCACGTAGCACAAACGCCGCTCCTCGTCGATGGCCGGGCCGTCGTTGTTCAGGCCGATCGAACGGTGGTGAGGCAGCGTGCCCTCCTCCATGCCGACCATGTAGACCTCGCGGAACTCCAACCCCTTCGCCGCGTGCAGGGTCATCAGCGCCACGGCGTTTCGCCGCAACTTCGATTCCTTGTCCCGGTCGGCGTCCGCGCCGGTCAGGGCCGTCTCCCGCAAGAACGAGATCAACGCGGCATGAGTTGAACCTTGTTTGCCCGGGCTGTTTTTCGATTCCGAAGCGGCCGCCGCGTTGACCAGCTCTTCGACGGACGCCCAACGGACGTCGCGGTCGTTCGCGTCCGGGTACAATCGGGCCAGCTCGTCGCGATAGCCGACCTCGTCGATAAGCGATTTTATAATTGCGGCCAAGCGGGCCGAGCGAGCGTTGAGCAACCGTCGGTAGCGTTCGAGCAGGGCGTGGAAATCGGCAATTCCTTTCTTGGCGGCGTCGGACAACGCCGCGATATTTCCGGCCGAGGCCAGAACTTGCCCGAGCGGCTTGCCGCTGCGCACGGCCCCCTCCATGAGCCGTTTGACGGCCGTTTGCCCGATGCCGCGCGGGGGCACGTTGACGATTCGCAGCAGCGACGCCTCGTCGGCCGGATTGGCCAGCGTCTTCAGGTAGGCCAGCACGTCGCGGACCTCCTTGCGGTCGTAGAACGACGTCCCGCCGATGAGGATATAGGGGACATTCGCCCGGCGAAGCTCCATCTCGAAGGCCCGCGGTTGCTCGTTGGTGCGGCAGAGGATGGCGAAATCCCTCGGGCGTCGTTTCTTCTCGGCGATTCGCCGGGCGATCTCGCCGACGACCGCCTGCGACTCCTTCAATTCGTTCTCCAGTTGCAGGATGCGAGGCGGCTCGCCGCGGCGCGTGGCCTGCAACCGCTTCGGGTGGCGGAGCTTGTTGAAGGCGATCAGGCGGTTGGACCATTCGAGTATCTCGCGCGTCGAGCGGTAGTTGATTTCCAGGCGGACGACTTTCGCTTCGGGCCAATCGGTTTTGAAGCGGAGGATGTGTGCCACGTCGGCCCCTCGCCACCCGTAGATCGACTGGTCGTCGTCGCCGACCACGCAGAGGTTGCGGTGTCCGGCGGCCAGCGCCTTTACGATCCGATACTGGCTGGCGTTGGTGTCTTGATATTCGTCGACCAGGAGGTGGTCAAAGCGACCGGCCTCGGCGCGGCGGACGGCCGGATGTTTGTCGAAAAGCTCCTCGGTGCAGAGCAGCAGGTCGTCGAAGTCCATTGCCCCGGCGGCCTTTAGGGCGTTTTGATAGCGTCGATAGGCGGCCGCGGCGAGGTGCTCCTTGTCCGTCTCGGCCCGCGCGGCCGCCTGCTCGGGGCGGACCGATGCCGATTTCCATTTGCCAATGAAGTAGAGCAGGTCGCCGGGGCGGAGCGATCCCTCGGCGACTTTTATTTCGCGGAGCGCGGACCGCGCCGCCCCCTCCTGATCGCCCCGGTCGTAGATGGCGAAGTTTTCGGGGTATCCCAGCCGCTTGACGTTCCGCCGCAGCACGCGGACGCAAAGCGAGTGGAAGGTGGAGATTTCCGGCCGCCGCTGGAGGCGTTTTCCCAGCAGTGCGGCCGCGCGGGCCTGCATCTCGTCGGCCGCCTTGTTGGTGAAGGCGACGGCCAGAATCCGCTCCGGCCGGGTGCGGCGGCGGATCAACTCGGCGATGCGGTACGTGACCACCCGAGTCTTGCCCGTCCCCGCCCCGGCCAGCACCAAAAGCGGCCCGGATCGGGTATGCACGGCGTCATATTGGGCGGGGTTCAGGTCCATTCGACAGGTGTTTGACGCGATGGATAGACAATCGCTACCCCCTCTCCCGCAGGCGGAAAAAGGGGCCGGAGGCGAGGGCGCGACGCATTGCGGACAACACAAAAATTTTATTCGCCAATGTTATACGGGTTTCCTCTCCGCAGAAAGGGGAAGGGGGGTGCGTGACAATTTCCACTGGCGCGATCTGCGGGGTTTAGGTAAACTGCTTGCGTATGGGTTTACGAACCGATTCCAACACGCAAG
>JAFGLH010000257.1 GCA_016928165.1 Pirellulales bacterium
GGACGCGGCGGCTAAACGGACGGGTGGCGCGGGCGTCTCGCCCGCGTAACTCACAACACTGGCGGGACGCCAGTGCCACCCCCGCATTCCTGCATCCCCGCATCCCCGCATTCCCGATCCCACACGCCTTTACGCTAGTCGAACTCCTTGTCGTAATAACGATCATCGGCATCTTGATTGCGCTGTTGCTGCCGGCGGTCCAAGCGGCCCGCGAGGCGGCCCGGCGGTTGCAGTGTCAAAACAACCTTAAACAACTCTCCTTGGCGATGCTCGACTTCGAGCACACAATCGGCCATTTTCCGCCCGGGGGATGGGGCTGGCGATGGGTGGGCGACCCGGACTTCGGCACCGGCCCCGAGCAGCCCGGCAGTTGGCTCTATTCCATCTTGCCCTATTTGGAAAATACGAACGTGCATCAGCTACCTGGCGACGGCGATCGGTACGAACATACGGACCAGCAAAAGGCGGGCGGCGCCATCATGCTGCAAACGCCGTTGAGCGTGATGAACTGTCCCACGCGAAGGAATTGCGTGACCTATCCCACCGGGTACCCGGAAGACAACAAGGGGTTCACGGGTGGGGCGCATACGCCTTACGGCTCCAACCCCGTCAACATGGTTGCCCGCGGCGACTACGCGGTTTGCTCCGGCGATCAAGCCCGCCCTTGGTACACCGGCGGTCCCGAGGGGCTTGTCGAGGCGCTGGAAGTGATCGACAGCAATACTTGGCCCAAACTCGAGAATCCGGACGATCCGCATCTGCAATTTCCCGAGGCCGCGCCCGCCACGGGGATTTGTTACTACCGCAGCCAAGTTCGGATATCCTCGGTCGCCGACGGCACCAGCAGCACGTATATGCTCGGCGAGAGATACATCAACCCGGACCACTATTATACGGGGACTACGGGGGGCGACAACGAAACTATGTACAACGGCTGCAACAACGACACGCACCGCAGCACTTATTACGACCCGACTCAAGACATCGCATATACGCCGATGCAGGACACGCCGGGCCACACCGATTCATATATTTTCGGCAGCGCCCATTCCGGCGGCCTGCACATGTCCCTCTGCGACGGCTCGGTGCGGTTCATCAGTTATTCGATCGCGGCGGGCGTGCACAAATGTCTGGGCAACCGCAAGGACGGGATGATACTGGACGCCAACGCTTATTGAACGGACGCGAGCGGCATTATATAATCATCGGCGTCTTGACGACGCGTTGCCCCGCCGATTTTATCCCGCCTTGTAAATCCATGGAGCATGAAATGTCATATTCACTCCGCCCCGTCATCGTAGCGATCTCGATATTGTCGGCGTATGCGTCGGTATCCTTGGCCGTCGAATATCCCGGCCCCGAGCCGGGCGAGGCGAGGGCCGCGATCCGGTCGAACGCGATGAGTTTGGAAAACAACGCGCTGGGAGTCCAGTGGTCGCTCGAAGACGGACGCCTCGGCCGCAATGGCGTGGAGGACAAGCAATCGAAAGTTAAAACACCTCGCGGCGGCGAATTGTTCATTTTGATCTTGTCCGACGGACGGACGATTCTCGCCTCCGAGCTGACCGTCGTCGGCGAACCTCTCGTCGAATCGTTCGCCGCCGACATGGAATCGACCCGCGCCGGCGACCGCATCGCAGGGAAACGAATCGACGCCAAGCTGACCGATAAAGACAACACGCTCTCGGTCGGCTGGCAGGCTGAACTGCGCGACGGCGCGAATTACGTCAGAGAGACAATCGCCATCGAGCCGCAAGGCGAGGATTTACCACTGAAGGAAATCGTTACGCTTTTCATGCCCTCCTCGGGCGCAAGGCGGGTCGGCGCGGTGTTAGGCTCGCCGGTCGTTTCGGGCAACCTGTTCTTCGCCTGCGAAAGCCCCGTTGCCGACAATCAAGGCGATAAAGGGCAAGTCCGTTGCCGGCTGACCGAACGGCGGCGGGCGGCGGCGGGCGAGTCGTTCGCGTGCCGCTCGGTCATCGGAGTTGCCCCGCCCGGACAGATGCGACGCGCTTTCCTCCGCTATGTCGAAAGGCAGCGCCCGAGGCCCTATCGGCCGTTTCTGCATTACAACTGCTTTTACGACATCTCCGCCGGCGGCAGGAAGTTCGACGAAATCGAATCGCTGGCGGCGATACACGAATACGGCCGGGCGCTGGTCGAAAAACGAGGCGTCGAGTTCGACGCGGCGGTCTTCGACGACGGCTGGGACGACAACCGGACGCTGTGGGATTTTCATGCCGGTTTTCCGCGCGGCTTCACCCCCTTGCGAGACGCCGCGGCCAAGTACAACTTTGCCCTGGGCGCTTGGCTCTCGCCTTGGGGCGGCTACGGCAAGCCGAAAAACCAACGACTCCTTTACGGCCGGAAACAAGGATACGAAACCAACGCCGGCGGATTCTTCCTGGGCGGGCCGAAATACTACGCCCGATTCCGCCGGGTTTGCCTCGATATGATGGAAAAATACGGAGTCCGCTACTTCAAGTTCGACGGCATGGGGGTGGGCATCATTCAGCCGCACGAACAATACCGCACTCCGACCCGCGCGCAACTAGACGACACCGAGGCCATGTTGCGGCTGTTGGACGACCTGCGCCGCGCGCGGCCGGACGTTTATCTGAGCGTAACCACCGGCACGTGGCCCTCGCCCTTCTGGCTTTGGCACGGAGACTCGATCTGGCGGAACGGCAACGACATGGACTACATCGGCGAAGGAACGATGCGGCAACGGTGGATCAACTACCGCGACGCCGTAACGCGGGAATTGGTCGCCGAGCGCGCTCCCCTCTATCCGCTGAACTCGTTGATGACCCAGGGGATCACCTGCGCCCGCCGCAGCAACGCCTCACGGATGACCAACGAATTGAAAGACTTCAAGGACGAGATGCGGATGTTCTTCGCCTCCGGCACCCAGTTGCAGGAGTTGTACATTACGCCGCAGATGATGACCGACGTGATGTGGGACAATCTGGCCGAGACCGCGAAATGGTCGCGAGCCAACGCCGACGTGCTGGTTGACACGCACCTGATCGGCGGCGATCCCGACAAGGGGGAAGTTTACGGATACGCCTCGTGGTCGCCGAGAAAGGGGGTCGTCGCGTTGCGCAATCCGAGCGGCAAGCCGGCCGCGTATGCGTTGGACTTGGCGAAAGCGTTGGAGCTGCCGCCGGACGCGCCGCGGGAGTATTCGCTGAAAAGCCCCTGGAAAGAAGACGCGGGCCGCGCGGCCATTTTGGTCTCGGCCGATCGGCCGCGGCAATTCAACTTGCAGCCCTTCCAGGCGTTGGTGTTCGATGTTTTCCCCGGCGCCGAGCGGGCGGAGGCCGACGCCCGGCCGGCGCTCCCCTGGTGGATCGTTCGCCCAAACCAGGTCGCCGCGAAAATCGAACATTGGGCCGAAAAATATCCCGATCGGGTCTCGCTGCAAGCGGAAAAGACTTACGAAGGCAACACCGCTTACGCGGTCACGATCGCCGACAAAAAATCCGGCGCCGACAAATTGAAGATACTCTTCTCGCAGCCCCACGCCCACGAACCGGCGGCGACGGCCGGCATGATGGATTTCATCTCGCAAGTGCTCGACGGCAAGGGTCTCGACGGCCGGCCGACCAAGTTGCCACGCGATGAACTGCTCGGCCGCTTCGTGCTGACGTTCATCCCCCAAGGCAATCCGGACGGCGCCGGTCGCTCGCCGGAGGAGTTTTGGGACGGGAAAAAACACCCGGTAAACGAGTTCCTCTTTTTTGCCTTCGGTCGTGAACAGAACGGACGCCGCTTTCAGCGCGTCTCGCGCTGGACCCTGGCCGAGCAGCAGCCCGCCCTAATCGGGATCGTCTACGAACAAATCAATTATCGGGAATTCGTCGAGCCGAACCGGGACGCGGATTCGACGTACTTCAAGCTGGTGCGGCGCATTTTGGCCGAACGCGATTACGACCTGATGGTCGATTTGCACCAAACGGAGTTTCGCGGGTCGAAGTACAACGCCTTGGCCGTCTTGCCGTATTCGCAGAAAAGCCTCCCCGAGCCAATCCGGGCGGCCAACCTCCGCGTGGGCCGGGCCATGATCGACGCCTGGCGCGGGATGGGCGCCGTGCCCGTCCCCGAACCGACGCCGCTCAACTACGGCGAGGAGCAACTGCAATACTTCCGCCGGTGTTGGTCGGATATCTACAACCGGACGCCTTGCGCGATAGTCGAGGCGCAGAACAACAACGTCCGCACCCCGCCGCGAAAACAGTTGGAGATCGTCGAGGCTTCGCTTATCGCGAGCATTGAAGCGATGCTTTCGCGGTAGGGCGGGTTTGGGCCGTGCATACTGCCGATGGGGGTATACGAACCGTCCGGCTCGGGTGCGCAATGTAATTTTGCGCCGCCTGTTGCCGCGACCGAAGCCCCGCCGGCGTCTCTATTCCTCCCTTTTTTCCGTGGGATTGGGCAAATAATCGGCTTTTTCCACTTTTCCGATACGAATTTTCCGATCTCCGGGGATTTCAAATTAGGATGGAGGTTGGGCCGTTAGGCTCGACGCGCGCTTATCCTCAAGGAGACGCACCCTCGTGGACCCACGGCACAACAACAACCCGGGAGAAGAGTTCGCCCGACTGTTTGCTCGGCACCAGCGGCGGGTCTATTCGTACATCTTCTCGCTGTTGGGGGATTGGGCGGCCGCGGAAGACGTGTTTCAGGACACGTGCGTGGTGATGTGGACGAAGTTCGCCGATTTCCAGCCGGGGAGCGATTTCGCCGGCTGGGCCTGCCGCATCGCGCGATTCAAGGTGCTCAAATATCGCCGGCAATGCAAGCGGCGGCTGCCGTTCGTGGGCGAGCAATTCATCGAGACTGTGGCGGCCGCCCGCGAGTCGGAAAAGGGCGACCTGAACGATTGGACCGCCGTACTGACGGACTGCATCGAAAAGCTGACGCCGAAGGACCGGCGGCTGATCGTTAAACGCTATTCGGAAGACTGCACTATCAAGGAGCTCGCTGAAAAGTTGGGGCTGCCCTCGAACACAGTCTACAAGGCCATCGGCCGCATCCGCAAGGGACTGCTCGATTGCGTCGAAAAAGCGACGGCGCGGGAGGAGCACCCATGAGCCGTAGAAACGACGTCCCGCCGGAGGCCCTCGTACTGCTGGAAAAATTTTGCGAGGACGAGCTTTCCCAGCGCGAGGCCGAGCGCTTGGAGCGGCTCGTCTGCTCCGATCCGGCCGTCTGCCGCCTGTATCTCAAATACGTGGACCTACACGTCGAGTTGTCGAAGCGATTCCGTCTCGACGAGCCGGAGCATATTTCGGACTCTTATAACGCAAATGAAAATTTACTTGCCCTCTCCCCTCTTCCTTCGCTATCCACCACCCACTATCCACTACCCACTAGATTTGTCGGCGGCCCCGTATTTTCATACATGGTTGCCACGGTCGTTTTGTGTTTGATGCTGCTGGGGGCTTGGGCGTATAAAATTACCCACAAACGCGACTATATCGCCGAAAATAGCCGGAGATCAACGACCTCCGGCGCACATGAATTTGTCTTCGTCGGCCGCGTCACCGGGATGAAGGATTGCCGCTGGTCGAACGAGGATACGCAAACGGTCGTCGGCGCGTCGGTTTCGTTGAATCGCCAATACGCTCTTGCTTCGGGATTGCTGGAAATTACCTATTCGACCGGAGCCAGAGTGATTCTCGAAGGTCCATGCACTTA
Organism: Pirellulales bacterium; assembly: GCA_016928165.1. Lineage (GTDB taxonomy): Bacteria > Planctomycetota > Planctomycetia > Pirellulales > Thermoguttaceae > JAHIKV01. The sequence continues at coordinate 5,704 of JAFGLH010000257.1, forward strand.
CAAAGTCGAATCCTCCGCCGGCGGATATTTGACTGTAGGCAAACTCACGGCGAGAGTGAAAACAAAGGGTTCAGGGTTCGGGATTCAGGGTTCAGATGTTGTAAAACAGAAATTTCCCAATCCCCAACCCCCAATCCCTAATCCCTTCTTTGTACGTACTCCCACCGCTGTCGTCACCGACCTCGGCACGGAGTTCGGCGTCGAAGTGAGCGAGAACGGCGACACCACTTCGCACGTCTTCGAGGGTTCGATACAGGTTCAAATAGTGGGCAGCGCCGGCTCAGCCAGTGGCGCTCCGAGAGTGTTTAAGGCCGGTGAGTCTGTCCTTGTGAAAAAAGATAAATCTGAAACGGCGCGTTTTACACGCGCTGCGACCGCGCCGAAGTTCACTTTGCGCATGCCGTTGCCGGACAGGCTCGGCGTCTTGGACCTCTTGGACGTAGTCGCCGGCGGCGACGGGACGGGAAGGACTCGCGGCTCGGGCATCGACCCGAGCAACGGCGGACGAGTCGTCGAACTGTCGCAAAGCGCTCCGTTGCCCGACGGTGGCTTTCGACCGGTTTTATGGAACAGGCTGATCGACGGGGTGTTCGTTCCCGACGGCAAGTCGGGCGGCGTGCGACTCGATTCAGCGGGTCACGAGTTCGCCGGTTTTTCCGCGACCACGGCCGTGACGCATGGCCCCATCTGGGCGCGCTCGGCGGCCGTCGAACCAGACGAACACGACCGCTATAAGACCTTTTGGATGTTCAGCATCATCGGCGATTGGCAATACATGCGCGAGCGCCGCGGCCTGTTGGCAATGCACGCCAACGTCGGACTAACGTTTGATCTAGAGGAAATATGCAATTCGCACCCAAGCGTCGTCCGGCCGCGCGGCTTCCGTGCGCAAGTGGGGCTGGCGCACGAAAATGGAACGGCCGACGTGTGGGTCTTCGTCGACGGAGAGTTGAAATACCGGCGCGAAGGGCTGCGGGACAGAGACGGGGCGGAAAGCGTGGATGTCACCTTGGAGCCGGAAAACCGGTTCCTCACGCTGGTCGTCACCGACGGCGACGAGCCGACCGGCGACCAATACGACTGGGTCTTGTTCGGCGATCCGGTGTTGCGCGTACTCGTAAGGCAGTCGGAAAAACACCTCGGCGCCGAAAGCAAAAAGGAGGCAAAAGGTCGAAATCCATAGTTGGCGGGCAATGCCGTGAAGTAAACCGGACGGAGAAATGTTTCGAGGCGGGAGTGCGCCGCGTTTGTTTCGTGTTTTGATGTCTTGTATTTCGTGTTTATTTTTTACGTCTTTTTTTGGAGGAAATGTGTCATGTCAAAGAAGAATGTTATTCTCGTCGCGTCGCTGATGCTGGGTTTCGTGGCCGCCGCCCAGGCGGACATTATTCACAGCTATGACTTCGACTCGTTGGCCACCGATCAAAAGTTGGTGGGCCAGGACGGTTGGTTCTTCGCAACCGCCGCCAATCAACTGCACTACGTGAAAACCGCGTCCAGCGGCGACTGGAACGGCACGGGCAACAAATTCGCCGAGCAAGTCGGCGCCGGCACCGGAGTCGCAAAATATCCGGTGGGAACGTTGGCGTTGGAAGACAACAATACTTTCGACTTCTCGTTTGACACGCGGGCCGTCACGGCCATGACCTACAAGGGATACGTGCAGCTCTACTACAACAGCGGGTCTACCACCGACAGCTATCTGTCGATAGGCGCATGGAGTCCCAGCGGAATGACGGCTGGATTATATTGGGCCATGAGCAATAGCGGCACAATCTATTTGCAAAGGACCATTGCCGTCCCCAGTTCCACATCGGACCTTGTTAAGGTTGGGATTACTTTCAATGCGTTGGGCGGCGACGACTGGTCGGTGCAACCCTATTACCAGATGTCGGGCGGAGACATTACGGCAGCCGGCGCCGCCGTTACGCTCAACGATTTCAGGCCCAGCATCGGCAATTACGGCGGGGTCGATAACGAACCTTGGAACGAATATCAACTCGTCTCTTTAACTACGGGATGGCGGGCGGACAACATCCTTCTTACACAGGTTCCCGAGCCGTCGACATTGGCCCTGTTGGCTTGCGGCCTGGTCGGCCTGCTGGCCTACGCCTGGAGGAAGAGAAAGTAAAACGGAATTCATTCCGTTCGTTTGATGAAATTGTTGGGGCGGCGGGCCAACCGTCGCCCCAACCTCAATTTATATAATTATTGGATAACGTCATGAAACGACTTCAAATATCCATCAACGCCGCGTGGACGCGTCGGCTAAACGCATCCCCCGCGCCGTCGTGCCGACGGCGGCTAAACGATTACCCCCGCGACCGCAGTCGCGGGGCGTTTCGTCTTTCCCTCTCCCCTCTCCCCTCTCCTCTTTCCCCTCGCGCTTTTACCCTCGTCGAACTCTTGGTCGTAATCACGATCATCGGCATCCTAATCGCGCTGTTGTTGCCGGCGGTTCAGGCGGCGCGCGAAGCGGCGCGCAGATTGCAATGCCAAAACCACATCAAGCAACTGGCCCTGGGCTGCTTGAACCACGAAGAGACCCACGGATTTCTGCCCGCCGGCGGTTGGATTTGGCACTGGCAGGGAGACCCCGACCGCGGCTTCGACAGACGCCAGCCCGGCGGTTGGATTTACAACGTTTTGCCCTATATAGAGCAAGCGCCGCTGCACGACATGGGGGCGGGCTGCGCCTGGAACAGCAACGAGAAGATAGACGCTCTAAGGGTGGTTGCGGCGGCGCCGCTGGACGTCTTGTATTGCCCGTCGCGCCGCAAACCGACTGTTTATCCGAACGTCTACACGCCGCACAACTGCGGTAGCACCAACATCGACCTGGTGGCCCGCACCGACTACGCCGCCAACACCGGCTCGGTGTTCAATCCCCGATATTGGTACTGGGAGTCGGCCGGCATCACGCCGCCCGTCCCCACCGATCCGACCGTGACCGATAATCCCGGCTACGCCTGGCCGAGAGACTTCTTCTGGAACCCCGTAACCCGCACGGGCAACAACGGCGTCGTTCATCCGCTAAGCACCATCCACATGAACGAAATCTCCGACGGCGTAAGCCATACGTATTTGATCGGCGAGAAATATCTCGATCCTCTTTCTTACGACACTGGAACGGAGGCGGGCGACAACAATCCTCCCTACGGCGGCTTCGATTGGGACTACGACCGCTGGACGTACTTGCCGCCGATGCAAGACACGCCGGGCGTTTCGGACAACACCTGCTTCGGCAGCGCCCACGCGGCCGGTTTTCACATGGCCTTCTGCGACGGCTCGGTCCAAATGATCAATTACTCGATCGCGGCGGACGTGCACGCCTATTTGGGCGACCGCCAGGACGGCATGATTATCGACGGTAACGCGTTCTAACAAGTTGTTTCCATCTCCGTCGCCATCGGATGGATCGGATGGAATTCAACGCATCAACGAGGTAATAAAAATGTCAAGGCATGTTTACAACGCGGCGATAATAGCGGCTTTGGCAGGCTGCGCCGCGGCCTGCGCCGCCGCGGTCCAAGCCGCCGACTTGGATTCATTGAAGCAGAATTACGTCGATCAGAAATACGGCGTCTTTCTGCACTACAACATGTCCACCTACTGCGGCATGGAGTGGGCGTTTTCCTACTCCAACGCCGACGCCGCCAAAACGTTCAATCCCACCGGTTTCATCGACACGGATCAATGGGCGACCGCGGCCAAAACCGCCGGCATGACTTACGGCGTATTGACCGCCAAGCACACCGACGGCTTCTGCCTATGGGACACCTCGGTCAGCGATTACGACGTCGCCGTCTGCCCCTGGTTCAACGACCCCGCCAACGTCAACTACAAGCGGGACGTCGTGAAGGCCTACGCCGATTCGTTCCGCAAGGCCGGCTTGAACGTAGGCATATACTACTCGATCTGGGACAAGCGCAACGGAATCGGCCCGAGATATTACAAGCGCGACGCGCTCGATCCGCAACTTACTTCGGAAGCCGCCACCGAGTACGTCAAGACTCAATTAAAAGAACTATTGACCAACTACGGAAAAATCAACGTGATCTGGTTCGACGGCTGGGGGATGGACCTGAGAAAGCGGAACGGCGTCAAGTGGGACGGCTACCGAGCCGCGGACAGCGAAGGGGGAAAGTTCGCCGCCGTCGATTACGCCGGAATCCGCGACTACGTCCGCTCGCTGGCGCCGGAGATCGTGATCGTCAACAACAGCGGCAAGGGGAATTTGAACCTGACGGACATCTTACCCTATGAAACAACCTTGCCCGCGAGCGGCGATAACGCGCCTTGCGAAGCGTGCGATGTGATCCGCGCCGACAAACGATGGTTTTGGCATTCCGAAGGCGCGGATTCGTTTCGGACCGCCAAGGAGATCGGCGATAGAAAAATCCACGTCAACGCCTGCAACGGGACCTACCTGCTCGACGTTCCGCCGGACCGCGGCGGCGCAATACCGGCGACGGAAGCGGCCTTTTTGCAAAAGGTCAAGGAGTATTTGGACGGCGCGCGATAAAACGACGCGGCCGACGCCGACCGCGGCTTTCGGGGGCGACAAGCGCCCAGAGCGTCCGCTAAATCAAAAAACTCCCTCGGCCGCGTGTTTCAACGCCAGCCGCGCGGCCGCTTTTTCATTCAGGAGCATATCAAAATGCCTCGACTTCCGCGAATCATTCCGGCCGTTGTGACGGCGGCGATGACGTTTTGCAATTCACTGTCGGCGGAGCCGAACACTCCGCGGCGAGACGTTGCGGCGCTCGGTCCGCTGCTCGTCGTGGACCGCGACGCGCGGACTTACAGCTTTTTCAACGAACAAAAGGGAGGTACGGGGCTGCGCGGCGCCGCGTTCGGTCTGGAAGCGGACGGCAAGTTGCTGCGGCCGAGCGAAGCGGCCGAACTGTTCTGGCAAGGGCCTGGCGACGGTCGAGCGACTCGCGACGCGCCCGTCGAGTTAAGAATGCGTTTCGACCGGCCGAAGCTGGAATGGACCGTCCGGTGGTCGATCTTGCCCGACGGATCGGCCGCAAAGATTTCCTCGACGATCGAGAATATCGAAAACGACGGAATAAAATTGGGGAAGTGCCATTTGGCCGAGGTCTCGGCCGAACGGGGAGAAGTGGCGCTGGGCGGTCGGGCGGAGCGGGCCGTCGCGCTGCTTTATTCCGGCTGGCACAACGTCGGTCTTCCGCGCAGGCTCGCGGCGCTCGCGCCCGGCCGGACGGCTAAAACGTTTCTGCAAATATACAATCCACATTCGCAAACCGCGCTGCAACTCGGCTTCCTCACCTTCGATCGGGTGAACACCGAACATCGCGTTGTTTGGAACAAGGAAAAGGCGAAACTAGTCGTCGATTCCTATTGCGACTTCGAGGGTTATGAACTCAAGCCCGGGGCCGAGGTCGATAGCGAAACGCTTACGATCGAGCTGTCAGACGATCCGATTCGCTCGCTGGAGAATTGGGCCTCCCGCGCGGCGGAGCATTACCGGCCGCGGATTTGGCCCGAGACGCCCGCCGGCTGGGTCGGTTGGGCTTGGGTCGATCCGTTTCACGTCGAGCGCTACGAGGACGTGGTGCGGCGAAACGCCGCCGCCATCGAAAAAAAACTGCCGGGCCTGGGCGTGAAGTACATCTGGGTCAGCATCGGCAACCTGGCCGATCATCTGCCCGGCAACTGGCTCGACTGGAATCAGGAGAGTTTTCCCACCGGGCCGGAAAAACTGGTCGCCGATCTCCGCCGGCAGGGGTTGACCTTGGGGCTGTGGATCGCGCCGTTTTGGATTTCCGATCATTCACCGGCGGAGCGCATCGAACGGCTGCGGCCGGCGATGTTGCGACGCGACGGCACATTGCTGCAAAGTAATGAACGTTGGGGGATGGGGCCGGGACATCTGCTCCCGCCCGACAAACGACCGCGAATGTTCCTGCTCGATCCCACGCATCCGCTTGTGGAACGACGTCTCCGGCAAGTGTTCGCCGCTTACCGGCAATGGGGCGTCCGCTATTACATGATCGACTTCCTCTACGGCATCTCCGGCTCGACGCCCGGCACGTATCGCTACGACGACTATCACGACCGAAGCGTTATCCCAGGCCCGGAACTCTATCGCCGCGGTCTGAAAATTGTACGTGAGGCAGCCGGCGATGACACTTATTTGTTATCGAGCACCGGCCCGACCATTCAGAACGTCGGCCTGGTCGATGGTGCGCGAGTCGGCGTCGATTATGGCGATGGTCGGCCGCTGACGCGAGAAGATTATTTCTATCCCGGCACGTTTGTCATAAACAACCCGGCCTTCTGGACCTCGCACCGCCCGGCCACCAACGCCATGGCGACCAGTTTCTTTTTGCATCGGCGGCTGTTTCTGGCCGACTCGGGCAACCTGCTGACGCTCGATAAGCCCTGTTCCCTGGCCGATGCCCAAATCAGCGCCACGATCTTCGGCATCAACGGCTCTCCAATGATGCTCGGCGACGACGTGGACCGGATGGCCGACGAGCGGCTGGCGATGGTAAAAAAGTGCCTGCCGCGATTGCCCGAGGCCGCGAGATCGTTCGACCTTTTCGAGTCGCCCGAACCGGATTATCCAAAACTCTTCTACTTGCCGGTCGAAACCGCCTGGGACCGCTGGGACCTGGTGGCGTTTTTCAATTATGGTTCGACTCCGCGCACCGCCGACATGGATTTGAAGCGGCTGGGACTTGACGAGGACGGCGAGTACGTTGTCTGGGATTTTTGGAACGAACGTTACGACGGCGTCTGCCGGGGAACGTTGCGGCTGACGGCCGCGCCCTACAGCGTGAAGTTTGTTCGGCTTTCGCGCCGGTGCCCGCACCCCTGGCTGGTCTCGACCGACATGCACGTCCGCCAGGGGCAAGCGGAGATCGAAGATTGCCGTTGGGATTCCGAGTCGATGACGTTGCGTTTTCGCGCGCGTCGTCCGGTCGGCGAGCGGGGCAACGTATTCATACTCGCCCCACCCGGTTGGGAAGCCGCCGATCCGCGCGGTCTATGGCTGGCCAAGGACGGCCGACGCGGCAGTCAGGAATTGATCGTCCGCTGCTTACTCGATTTTTCCAATGGCGCCGCGGAAAAATCCATTCGTTTCGCGCCTTATCAGATTTCCCGAAAGCGTTAATACGTCGAGGCCAAAGCCGCCCCCTCGATTGGCGGACAGAGAACTGGTCGATATCCTATTGCCGGAATAGCCCGAAGTCTTGGGCTGATAAAAGGTTCCCGCGCCTCTGGAACTGCTTGCCCGATCCCTTGCAGTATGTCAGAATAGACAAGCTGCAATAGATTTACGGATTGCCGCACAATCGACACCCCCACTTCTATCTGGAGAAGGCCCCCATGAGCCGCTCGATTTTCGCCCGGCGTCTTTGTCTGATCGCGCTGATTACGTTCACCGCCTCCGCGTTCGCCGATGAAACGGCGGAGGAAAAGAAAGAAAACAAAAAGGAGAAGAAACCGGCCGCCGAAGCGCCGGCGATCGAGACCAAAACAATCGAGAAGGGGCCGTTTCGCATCGTCGTCGAACTGGACGGCGTGTTTGAGGGCGAGGATGCCGAGGAAATCATCCTCACGCCCGAGGAGTGGTCGAAACTGACCGTCGTCAAGGCCGCGGCGCACGGAGCGCGAGTCCGCAAGGGCGACGTGGTCCTCGAACTGGAGACCGACAAACTGGACCGCGCCATCGCCGATCTCCAGGCCGATTTGCGTCTCTCGGAGGTGGCCTTGCGACAGCAGGAGTCGCAACTGCGGGCGTTGGAGAAGATCACGCCTTTGGAGCTCAAATCGAGCCGTCGCGGCGCCCGACAGTCGGAAGAGGACCGGGAGCTTTTCTTCAAATCGCTCAAGCCGCTCCTGTTGGAACTGGCGGAAGTGCGTCTAAAGGTGGCCCGGGCGTCGCTCGAATATAAGCAGGAAGAGTTGCGGCAGTTGGAAAAGATGTACAAAGCCGACGACATCACCGAGGAGACCGAAGAGATCGTCTTGAAGCGCGCCCGGGACGAGTTGGAGGTGGCCAAGTTCTCGCTGGAAATCGCCCGGTTCAACAACGAATATACGTTGAAGTTCGGCGTTCCGCGACAAGAAGAGCAGACCGTGGAATCTACCGAACGGGCAATATTGGGCTTGGAAAAAGAAGAAACGATTGTCCCCCTGTTGCTCGACGAGCGGCGTTTGGAACTGGACCGGACGCGCGAGGGGCTGCGAAAGTCGGAGGAAAAGCTGGAAAAACTCGCCGCCGACCGGAAACAGATGATTGTCCGCGCGCCGATCGACGGGATCGTCTACTACGGCCAACTGAACCGCGGCAAGCCGGCCGACTCGTCGTCGATGGAAAACATGCTCTGCCCCCACGGCTCGGTCCCGTCGAACCAGGTGTTGATGACCGTGGTTTCGCCCCGGCCGATGCGGGTCCGCGTAAGCGTGCCGGAGAAATATCTGCACGACCTTCGCCCGGGGCTGGAGGGGACGGCCGTCCCGACCGGCTATCCCGACCTGAGGCTGCCGGTCGAGATAGATCGAGTCGGCGACATCCCCGTCTCCTCGGAGAAATTCGACGCTTGGTTGAACGTCCGCCTGAAAGGCAAGACGAAGCTCCTCCTACCCGGCATGACCTGCGAGATCAAATTCGTCCCCTACCTGAAAGAGGACGCGATTCTCGTGCCGCCGAAGGCGATCGTCGCCGACGAATTGGACGACGAGAAGCGGTACGTCGAGGTGCTCGACAAGCAGGACAAGCCGCAACGCCGCCGCGTGACACTCGGCCGCGAGACCGACGAGAAGGTCGAGATCGTCAAAGGTTTGAACGAGGGGGACCGGCTCGTCCTCGAACCGAAGAAGGATCAAGAATAAACGAGCGTCTCAAACGCCCCGCGACCGCGGCCGCGGGGTTAATACAAAACAAAACGCAAATCAGGTTCCCGCGATTGGAATCGCGGGGCGTTTGCTTGGGTTAAATATTGACACATTCACGAGATTCATCCATGCGACTCATCCTGGTCCTCCTGTCGGTGTTGATACTTGTATGCCTCCCGGTCGCAGCCGCGCCGAGCGGGCCGCCGCCGCTGGCCGTCAGCGGCCCGAAGCCGAAACCGATCGACCCGCCGAGCAACGAGCAAATCGGCGAATCGATCCGCCGCGGGGTCGATTTCCTCTTGAAGCGGCAGAACAAGGACGGCTCCTGGGGGTCGGCCGACAGCAGCCGCCCGGAAGAGGTCTATGCCCCGGTGCCCGGCGCCCATCACGCCTTCAAGGCGGCCGTGACCGCGCTGTGCGTTTCGGCGCTGATCGAGACCGGCGGGGACGATGAAAGAGTAATCGAATCCTTGGAGCGGGGCGAGCGGTGGCTGTTCGGGCACCTGCCGAAGGTCCGCCGCGCCACGCCCGACGCCTTCTATAACGTCTGGACCCACTCCTACGGAATTCAGGCCCTGGCATTGATGCTCGGCCGCAAGCCGGACGACGCCGAACGCAAGCGGCAGATCCTCAAGCATATCGACCAGCAGATGGAACTGCTCGACCGATACGAGACGGTCAACGGCGGTTGGGCATATTACGATTTCGGGCCGCAGACGAAAAAACCGGGCTGGACGACGCTTAGTTTCGTCACGGCCGCGGCCTTGGTCGCCCTGGACGACGTCCGGAAAGCGGGCGTCGAGATACCGCGGCGACTGGTCGATCGGGCGACCGCCTCGATCCGCCGGCAGCGGAACCCCGACTACTCCTACATGTACGGAGAGTATCTAAAATATCAACCTAGGCGCGACATCAATCGCCCGGCCGGCAGCCTGGGCCGCTCGCAGGCCTGCAACCTGGCCATGCGGCTTTGGGGAGACCGGACCGTGACCGACGAGGTGTTGAAGACCTGGCTTGATCGGCTCTTCGCCCGCGAGGGCTGGCTCGATATCGGCCGGAAGCGGCCGGTCCCGCACGAGTCCTGGTTCGCCGTGGCCGGCTACTTTTTCTATTACGGCCACTACTATGCGGCGCTCTGCATAGACCAGTTGCCCGAGGCCGAGCGGCCGCATTTCCAAGGTCACCTGGCCGACATTCTCGTCAAGTTGCAGGAGAAGGACGGTTCCTGGTGGGACTATCCGCTCTACAACTATCATCAGCAGTACGGGACGGCGATGGCGCTGATGTCGCTGAAACGCGCGCTTAAGGCCCCAACCGGACTGTGAAGCTCCCCAGCCTTTGTTGTTTGTAGCGTCCTATTTTTGGGGGAACCCCTTGACTCTAAACGTCGATATTGTAAGGTGAAAATCCCTTGGCGCCTTCATGACCCACGTGTGGCGGGCAAGCGGATTCCGGGCGGAGCCTTGGCGTTCGCCCCGGATTCGTTTATGTTAGATGTGGAGGGCGGATTTCAGATTTACGTTATTGGGAGACGTTCAATGCCAGCAGTAGTAGATTCCAACAAATGCACCGGCTGCGAATCGTGCATCGATGCCTGTCCGGTGGAAGCGATCGAGATGAAAGACGACGTGGCGTTCGTCGATGCCGATACTTGCAGCGATTGCGGGGCCTGCGTGGAGGCCTGCCCGGTGGAAGCGATCAGCATGAAATAGCCCCGGGCGCAGACGCCTCGGTCGATCGTTTTTCTTTCGTCAACCAAGCCCACCCGTCGCATCGGGTGGGTTTTTTGCGATGCCATGGTCCGAGAAACTCCCGATCCGTTGGTTCGCGTTTCGCGTCGGGCGATGGCCTGCCGGTTCGAGGTCTGTTATCCCGAGCGGCGCTGCAAGGATTGCGCTCGAGCGGCCCTGAAGGCCCTCGATCTGGTCGATTCGCTGGAAAGTCAATTGTCTTATTTTCGACCGACCAGCGTGATCGCCGAGATCAACCGCTCGGCGGCCGACGGCCCGGTCGAAGTCGAGCCGTGGCTGTTCGGCCTGCTCGTTCTGGCGAAAAAACTGCACGCGGAGACCAGCGGGGCATACGACGTTGCCTCCGCGCCGCTTTGGGAGGCTTGGGGTTTCGCCCGGCGGAAGGGAAAAATTCCCGACGACGATCAACTGGCCGACGCCCTCGCCAAAGTGGGCGCTGAGCGGATCGAGTTGGACGCCGCCGGCCGCACCGTCCGCTTCCCCGCGCCGGGCATGAAAATCAACCTCGGCGGCATCGGAAAAGGATATGCGCTGGATGAGTGTTGCCGGTTGCTGCTCGACTCGGGCATGGAAGATTTCCTGCTCCACGGGGGTCGGAGCAGCGTGCTCGCGCGGGGATTTCTAGAGCGGGGGGCCGACGCCGCCGCACGACGCTGCTGGGAGGTCGGCGTTGCTGATCCCCGGCGGGCCGAGAAACGGCTGGGGATCGTTCGGCTCGTCGACCGGGCATTGGGGACCACCTCGATTCAGTTCCAATCATTCCGACATCGCGGTCGGCGCTACGGACACGTTATCGACCCGCGGACGGGCCGGCCCGCCGAGGGCGTCCTTTCGACGACCGTTACGACCCCGACGGCGGCGTTGGCCGACGCCCTATCGACCGCCTTCCACGTCATGGGCCCCGCCGCTTCGTTGGACTATTGTCGCGTTCATCCCGAGATCGGGATGGTCATGGTTTGCGCCGGCCGCGACGGCGGAAAGGCAGAGATTGTAGCCGGCGGAGTGGACGACATCGAATTGTCGCCCAACTAACATGGCTTGGGTGCCGCCGCGCGCCGCCGATTATCCGTTTTGAAGTTCGGTTGTGCCGCCTTCGAGTGGGGAGTAAAATGGGAATTCGACGGTAAACATCCCTCAACACCAGCGCGTTCGATGTCCGACTTTCTCCTGGAACACGGCTCGTATCTGGCGATCACGGTCGTGTTGATCCTGACCGGCTCGGGGCTGCCCGTGCCGGAAGAAGTGCCCATCATCGTGGCGGGGGTTCTCTCGGCCAACAACACGCTCGATCCCCGCTTGGCGTTTGCCTGTTGCCTGTTCGGGGCCATCGTGGGCGATACGATCATGTATTGGATTGGCTTCCACTTCGGCCGCAGCGTGCTGCGCGAGCATCCCCGCTGGGCGCGATGGGTGACGCCGCAACGAGAGGCGAAAATCGAGTCGATGTTCCGCCGCCACGGGTTGAAGGTCTTTTTCGTGGCCCGATTTCTGGTCGGATTGAGGTCGCCGGTCTACCTGACGGCGGGGATCATGCGAGTCCCATTTCGGCGGTTTTTCCTCATCGACCTGTTTTGCGCGACGGCCGTGGTGGGCACCTTCTTCGGACTGACCTATATTTTCGGTGAACACATCGCGGAACTGTTCAAGCGGGCCGAGGTGTGGTTGACCGGCGCCGTGTTGGTCGCCGTGGCCTGCGCGGCGTTTTACTGGTGGCGGCGGCGGCGCAAGACCGCCGCCCGGTTAAATAAAGTTGATCAACAAGAAGAATCGGTCCCCTCGGACGTGCCCGAAACGCCCAACGACGAGGCCGCGGAGGTGATTTAAATCATGCGTTTTCTCGCGACGGCACTGGCGGCGACGTTGTTCGGATTGCTGGCCATCGGCGCGGCGGAGGCCCAGGATACGCTCCTTTCCAGGATGGTGCATTCTCAAAGGGGGCGGTTGAGGCTGGTAGTCCTCAATGGCCGCATATGCTTGAAATGGACCCGCTTGATCCAAATCAGCTCGACTTCCGGCGGCTCAAACAATACCAAAGAATCGTTCCAGATCACCAACCAGAACGGCCGCTTGAACTTGTCCTACAGTAAAAGCAGCGACGACGAACTGGTGAACGTCGTGGTCTCTGGTCTTAACGACGCGGTTTCCATCAACCGCCGGCCGCGTGGGAAGTCGAACGTCGTTCCCGTTGAATACCGCCAGGACCCCCGCAACGATTTGATATTATTATCCGTCGGGGAGGGCGCTGATCGGCAGACTTATCGGGCCAAGGATTTGTGGCAGCTTCTTCTCGTTCGGCGGGAGGAATGTGAAACACACCTTTATCCCTTGCTGGAAATGGTGCGGCAAGATTGGAAAATCGCCGAAACAGTCGTCGACGTGGAAGACAAACTAATGCACGGCATTAGCGAGGAAATCGTTCAAAGGCGGGCGCGCTGGGCGTCGCTGGTCGAGCAACTCGGCGACGATAGTTTCGCCAAACGCGAAGCGGCCGATCGGGCCTTGCGGGCCGAAGGGGCGGCGGCGGTCGGCTTCCTCCGACGCCTCGATCTCGACCGGCTCGACGCCGAACAACGCTTCCGCGTCCGCAGAATCTTGGATGCCGTGGTGGAAGAGGACGGCGAAGACACTCCGGAGGAAATCGCCCAAAGACTGGCTGGCGAACCCGATGTCTGGTTGGCGTTGCTCGCCCGTCCCGAATTGGAAACCAGGAAAACGGCCGCCAAACAGCTTTCGATTCTGCTGGGCGAGTCGATCGACGTCGACCCGAACGCGGATCCCGATTCCCAAAAGGAGCAACGCGACCGACTCCAAAAGATTATTGGAAATCTCTGATTTTTTACGCGGCAGGCAAGCTCGCGGGGCAGCCTGTGCTTGACGCCTTCAACGATGGAGTGGCAGTTTAACCGCCACCCCAACATGGAGGGCAAGAGCCTTGCGCGGCCCAACACGCGGCTACGGCTTTTGCGTTATATAGGGATTGTGGGAGACATGAAAAGCAAGGGCGATTGGGGTCATGTTTGGGCTAGGTAAATCCCTGGGTATTTTCGGTAAATAGTTCGTCAACTGGGAGTGACAGTTATTGCCCTAAAAGGTACAATTTCACCCATTGAGGGCTAGATTTGCCGGGGTGGAAGTTTAACTGCCGCCCCAACGACGACTATCGGGGGACCGAACTCCGGTCTCCGCCGAGTGCTTGTCAAAAGGTTGGTTTCCCGCGTATTAGGGGGGCAACCAAAAATCTACCTCCCTCAACCACCTTTGCCGGAGATCGTAAAAGCTTAGTCAATTGTATACGGAAAGGATGCGCTTTTGGCTTCGCATTCGGACACGCAACGATCCACAGCCCCTCCGACTTCTCGGCGACCGAAAGCGGCCGGCGAGCAGCGGACGAGCAAGGAATCCCTACTTGTCGGTGGTGTGCAGGCGCGCAGCGACTTTGTCGGCCGGCGTTTGCCGGGTATCGCCCGCTTTCCCCAACGGCTTTCGAAGGCGGAGTATTACGCGGCCGCCTATCCGCTGATGTTTCTTTCCCGCCGCATCGAAGAACGACTCTTGGAATTGTACAAGAAGGGGTACGTCAAGGGGACTGTAACCGACAGTTGGGGAAACGAAGCCACGGCGGTGGGAATGACGCTGCCGCTTCGGCCGGGACGGGACGTGGTTTCCATTTGGCACCGTGATTTGGCCGGCCACTTGCTCCTCGGGGCCACGCCCTACCAACTGTTTTGCCAATACATGGCAAATGCCGAAAGCATTACCCACGCCCGCGAGGGAAATTGCCATCACGGCGACGCCGCCCGGCGCCGCTTTCCCATGATGAGCCACTTGGGAAAAATGACCAGCCTGGTGGTCGGCGGGACTTGGGCCGCGCGGCGCGAGGGAGAGGACGTTTTCGGGCTGGCGGTCGTCGGCGACGGCGCCAGCAGCAGCGGCGAAATCCACGAGTCGATGAACCTGGCGTCGGTCCAAAAAGTGCCTGTCCTGTTCCTCATCGAAAACAACCATTATTCGTTTTCCACGCCCACCAGTTTCCAATATCGCTGTCGGCACCTTGCCGATCGGGCGCATGGCTACGGAATTTCGGGATATACGATCAATGGCTTGGACTCTTGGGAGGTGTACTCCACGGTCTGCGACGCTATGGAGGCGATGCGGGCCGACTCGCTGCCGGTAATCATCGAGTGCATGACTTTGCGGCTCAACGGCCACGCAGCTTACGACAAAGGCGATTACGTGCCGGACGAGACGAAGCAGCGTTGGCTCGAGCAAGACCCGCTGCCTGCCGCGAGACGAAAACTGTTCGAGACCTGCGGCATGTCGGAGCCCGACGTGAGGGTGATGGAGGAGATGGTCGACGAGGAGGTCAATTCGGCGATGACCAAAGCGATGTCGGTCGGCCGGCCCGGCCCGAAGATGGCGCCCGTCTCGCCGTTCGCCGAAGCGCCGCCGACGAAGGTGAAGCCCTACAACTCTCCGGCGGTGAAGAACGGCGAAGCGGTGGGCCGGGCGTTGGATTACCTGCTCGAACACAATCCGAACGCCTTTCTGATGGGACTCGACGTGGGCGCCTACGGATCGGCCTTCAAGACCTGTAAAGGACTTTTTCAACGTCACGGCGGCGAAAGGGTGCTCGACATGCCGGTCTGCGAATCGGCCCAGGTGGGTTTCGCCTTGGGCGCTTCGCAGATCGACGCCCGGCCGATCATCGAGTTCCAATTCGCCGATTTTTCCACCGAGGTGGCCACCCAGTTGGGAATGAACTGCGGCACGTGGCACTTCCGCGCGGGCCGGCCGGCCCCGCTGCTGTTGCGGTTGCCCTGCGGGGGCGGCTTGACGATGGGGGCCTTCCACTCCGGCGAGTTCGAGGGGCTTTGGTCGCGGTTCCCCGGGCTAAAACTGCTCTATCCGGCCACCGCCGGCGAGACGTTCGAGGCCATCGTGGCCGGGTTCCACGATCCCAACCCTTGTCTGGTCTTTGAACATAAGCAACTCTACTGGAGCCGCGCCGGCGAAATCGACTTCGACGGAGACCTAGCCGCCGTCTGGCGGCCGAGACGATACACCGAGGGGAACGAGTTGACGCTGGTGGCCTTTGGGGCGATGGTCCACGAGGCGCTGGCGGTTGCCGCCCGAGGCGGCCGCTCCATCGAAGTTTGGAACCCCTTCGTCTTGCAGCCGATGGAAATCGACCCGATACTGGAGTCCGTCTCCAAGACGGGCCGGCTGCTGGTCGCGCAGGAAAGCGGCGAGAGGCAGGGACTGGGCGACCGGGTGATTTCGCTCGTCTGCCGCAAGGCGCTGGGGGCCTTGAAGTGTCCGCCGCGGTTGGTGGCGTCTCCCAACACGCCGATTCCTTTCGCCCCCGAGTTGGAAGCAATCCACAGGCCCAACGGCCAACGCATTGAAGAAGCAATCGAAAGCATGTTCAGGGAGGATTCGTGAGCGAATCGAAGCCGAGTCAAATGGACGCCGCACCGTTTACAATGACGCTCTATCTGCCCGCCCAAGGCGCCTCGGAAATCGACGCCACGATCGTCGAGTGGTTCGTGGCCGAGGGAGAGCGGTTCCACAAAGGCCAGGCCTTGGTGCAAGTGGACAGCGCCAAGTCGGTCTACGATTTCGAGGCTCCCTGCGATGGTCGTTTAATTCGTTGCTTCCATCGCGCCGGAGAAACGCTCCCCTTGGGCGAGCCGGTCATGGAGATCGAAACCGCCGACCCGGCGATGCACGATTGGATACCGCCGGCGGCGGCCGACGCGCCGCCTCCGCCGCCCGTGGCGGAAACGGCCCCGCCCGCCCCCTCGGTCCCCTGCCGCGAAGAGACGATCGCGCTGTTGGGCTTCGGCGGATATCTGCCCGAACGATTGGTGACCAACGAGGAATTGCTTGCCGAGTTTCCCGAAATCGACTCCGAATACGTCTATCAAGTGACCGGCATCCGCAAGCGGCGCTGGGCGGCCGATGACGAAAAGCCCTCCGACATGGCCTACACAGCGGCGATGCAGGCGATCCGCCGCTCGGCCGTCGACGCAAAAGACATCGACGCAATCATCGTCGCCACCACCACTCCCGACGTGGCCATGCCCTCGACGGCCGCCATCCTCCAAGACCGCCTGCGGTTGCCGTTCATTCCCGCCTTCGACCTCAACGCGGCCTGCTCCGGTTGGCTTTACGCCATCTCGGTCGCGCGGGGAATGATCCTCTCCGGCACCGCGCGGAACGTGCTGACCCTGGGCGTGGACATGCAGTCGCGTTTGTTGGACCGCTCCGACCGCGGCGCCTATTTCCTCTTCGGCGACGGGGCCGGGGCAACCGTCGTCTCCGCGTATTCACCCGGCTCGGCCGGACATCGCATCAAACAGGTCGTGCTCGGCGCCGACACGCGCGGCCTGAACCTCGCTCGACGCTCCGAGCCGGGCTACGCCGTCAATAACGGACAAGGCGACGTGGACCCCTGGATCCGCATCGACGGCCCGGCCCTGTTCCGCTCGGCAACGGAGAACTTTGCCGACGTGATCAGCCGAGCGCTCGGCCGTAGCGGATGGAGCTCGCAAGACGTACGCTGGATTATCCCGCACCAGGCCAACGGCCGAATTCTCAAGGCCGCCGCCAAACGAAGCCACGTCGGCTTCGAACGCTTCTATCTGAACGTGGACCACGTCGGCAACACCTCCAGCGCCAGCATCCCGCTGGCGATCATCGAAATGGAAGATGGCCTCCGACGCGACGATAAACTCGTCCTCTGCTCGGTCGGCGCGGGGCTGACCACCGCGGCCATCACCGTCGAATGGTAAACTCAACATTCGTGATTCACGCGCCGGACGCCGCCACCGGCCCGCCCAGTAGCGATACTCGCACCCCCCATCAGTCGCGGCCGTCGCCAAATCGGTAAATCCCTGCCCTCCCGCACGTATCATAAAGGGAGGAGATACCACATCAACCCGACGCGCAAGCGGAGGTGATCCGTCGGGATTCGCTCGCGCCGCGGGAATGTGTCCGACTGGCCAAAAACGCGGCGTAGTCCATGTGTTGTCGCTTAGGGAGGCACGGGTGGCGTTCGATTCCGAAAACCAACGCCGGAGAGCGGACGACCTGCGGCGATATGAGCAGTTCGTGGGCCTCTTTGCGCAGACGCACGACAACCTGTTCGCATACGTGTTTTCGCTCCTGCCGCGATGGTCGGACGCGGAAGACGTTTTTCAGCAGACCTCGCTCATCCTCTGGCGGAAGTTCGCCGAATTTCAGCCGGGCAGCGATTTCCTCGCCTGGGCCTGCCGGGTGGCCTTCTTCGAGGTGCAAAACTTCCGCCGCGCCGCCGGCCGCCAACGGCTCACCTTCAACAACGAATTGATCGAACGATTGGCTGCGGAACGCGACGTCGGCCCGCAACGCGTTTCCCTCCGCCGCGAGTTTCTCTTGGAATGTATCGAGAGGCTTTCGGAAAAACAGCGCGAATTGCTCGGCCGCGCCTATCAAGGCGAGGGAAGCATCCGCCAGTTAGCCGAACAGTTGAAACGCTCCCCGCAGACGATCTACAACCGCCTGAACCAAATCCGCCACCTGCTCTTCGAGTGCGTGGAAGACGCAATGCGCCGACGGAGGACCGAGCAGTGACGCGGTTGCAGAGCCAAAATGAATTGATCGAGCTGCTCGACGCGATGTTGGGCGGCGAGATCGATCCGTCAGACCACCGGCGGCTCCAGGAAATTTTAGCGGCCGATCCGGCGGCGCGGCGGCTCTATTTCGACTATCTCGACTTGCATCTGCAACTGCGCCTCTGGCAAAAAGCAAAAGCGGCCGCCGCGAGCGTCAATGAACCCGAGATTCGGGATATTTCCCCTCCGCCTCCCCTCTTCCCTTTCACCTCTCCCCTCCCCTCTTCATTCGTCGGAGGCCCTGTCTTCTCCTACATGGTTGCCGCAGCGCTCTTGTGCGTGATGTTGCTGGGGGCCTGGGCTTACAAAATCAGCAATGTCCGCGATCAGCGCTATGTCGACAAGGGCCGCGGCTCAACGACCTCCGGTTCATGGGACCGATCGGAATTCGTCGTCGCCGGGCGGATCACCGGCCTGAAGGATTGCCGCTGGTCCGATTCCGACGCCGGCACTTGCGTCGGCGCATCGGCGCCGCTGGGGCGCGAGTACGCCTTGGCCTCCGGCCTGATGGAAATTACTTACGCCAGCGGCGCGAAAGTCGTTCTCGAAGGGCCTTGTGCGTACAAAGTCGAGTCCTCCGCCGGCGGCTATCTCGCGCGGGGAAAATTGACGGCGCGAATCAGCCATCGGCTATCAGCGGTCGGCGGTCAGCAATCAGGATTCTCTCCCCTCTCCTCTCTCCCCGCTCCCCTCTTCGCCGTTCGCACTCCCACCGCGATCGTCGCCGACCTGGGCACCGAGTTCGGCGTGGAAGTCGATGAGAACGGCGATACCACGTCGCACGTGTTCGAGGGGAAGGTTGCGGTTAAGGCGGGGACTCGCGAGGTGCGACTTGCCGCCGGCGAGTCCGCTCGAATCGAATACGACGCGGAGAAGGGGGTCGTGGTCGGCCGGGGAACGGCCGCTTTCGACAAGTTCACCCGCCGCATGCCGCACCAAGGGCCGATCAAAGTTTACGGCACCGGCCAACATTGCGATTGCGGAGTGCCGGATCCAAACTGGTATATCGCGTCCGCCCTCAACGATCCGAACTTCAAGCCCCAACACGCCGTAACCACGGCCGTCTGGAGCAAAGCGTATCTCAAAAGCCGTCCCGAACGCGCGGTGTGGATATCGACGGGCAATATGCTGCCGCGTTTGCCCGACGGTGTCGTTTATACCTTTCGCACGCGGTTTCAGCTTAACGGCAGTCCGCCGCGTGGCTTGGAGTTGCGGGGCGCCTTCGCCGTCGACAATCACGTGGCGGCTATTCGACTAAACGGCAATCAGGTCGCGGTGCCGGAACACGGATACGATTCGCCCTTTCTCGACTCCCACCCGTTCTCCGTAACGGATGGATTCGTAGAGGGAACAAACGTTCTGGAGTTCGACGTTTCCAACGGTATTTCAAGCAAGGAAATGAAGCAATCTTGGATGGCGCTTTACGTGGAAATCGAGGCGATCGTGCGGCCGGAGACCGAACCGCAAGACGCTTCCCATAAACCCAAGACGCCGTCGGACGGCGGAAAGGAGGGCGCTCGATAACGATTTACTGTTAACCAATGGTGATTCCCGACGGAATACACAAAGTTTTTTGAGGCAACTTACAAGGAGACACGATTTATGTATTCTCGAATTATTTGCTTTGCGCTGACACTGACGCTCATGTTATGTGTTTCAGCCGCCGACGCCGCCCCGTACTACGTGGCGACCGACCTCGGCTACCTCAGCGGCACATACAGCTACAGCATGGCCTACGGCTTGAACAACAACGGAGAAGTCGTCGGCGTCAGCAGAGACACATCCGGCAAATTCCACGCCTTTCTCTACTCCGGCGGCACGATGACCGACATCGGCACACTCGGCGGAGATCGCAGCTACGCCTACGACATTAACGACGACGGACAAGTCGTCGGCAAGTCATACATCACCGGCGTTTCCACCTATCGCGCCTTTCTCTACGACGGTACAATGAACGAATTGACCGGTCCGAGCGGCGCGACGTACTCTATCGCGGAGGGCGTCGGCGAGGACGGCGAGGTGGTCGGCTACGCGGGTATCAGCGGTCGCACCAACGGCTTCCTCTACACCGACGGAGGCGGCTACGTCAATCTCGGCTCGCTCGGCTCCGATCCGATCGCGCAGACCTCCGGCCGCGACATCAACACCAGCGGCCAGATCACCGGCCACTCGAGTACCGGCTCGCAAATCCACGCCTTCCTCTACGAAAGCGGCTCGATGCAAGACCTCGGCACCCTCGGCGGATCGTCGAGCGAGGGCTACGCCCTAAACGACTCCGGCACGGTCGTCGGATTCTCGAAGAACGGCAGCAACTACGACCGGGCCTTCGTCTACGCCGGCGGCTCGATGCAAGACCTCGGCACGCTCGGCGGAAACACCAGCAAGGCCTTCGACGTCAACAACGACGGCGTGATCGTCGGCGAAGCCAACACCGGCAGCGCCAACCGCGCCTTCGTCTACACGGACGATGCGATGTACAACCTGAACGATCGCATCGATTCGTCGTTGGGCTGGACGCTGACCACCGCCCAGGGCATCAACGCTAACGGTCAAATCTGCGGCTACGGCACGATCGGCGGCAAGACGCACGCCTATCTGCTGACAGAGGCACTGCCCGGCGACGCCACGCTCGACGGACCGGTCAACCTCGACGACCTCGGCACGTTGATCGACAACTACGGCACCACCAGCGACGCCACCTGGATGATGGGCGACTTCAACGACGACGAGGCCGTCAACCTCAGCGACCTTGGCATACTGATCGACAACTACGGCTCCAGCGGCATGCTCGACGCCGAGGGCTATCGAATGTTGGCCGACGCCGGCATTATAGTCCCCGAGCCGTCCAGCCTCGTTCTGCTGGCCGTCGCACTGGTCGGACTGTTGGCATACATTCGTAAATCACATAAAGGAGCACGGTTTATGGGACGTTGTCTGTTTTTAGTTCTCGGTCTTTTACTGGTCGGGGCGACGGTCGCCCGCGCGGAAGCGATTTCGGTCTCCGTCGATCGCGAGTCCTACACGACCAGCGCTTCAGAGGTGTTGGACAAGCTGACGCTGACCATCGCCGGCTTCGACGAAGGCCCCGGTACGCAGATTTCCGCGTTTGAGGGCACCTGGACGGCGGAGGGGGGCGGCTCGGCCGCCATCCGCTTGAGCACCAGCACCGCTATCGAAGGCAACGATGCCTGGTACAAGTTCACGCTTAACGCGTTCGCCGAAACGATGGAGATATTGCAGGGCAAATGGCTCTCTTCTTACGTGAACTTCGACAGCACGGCGGGCAAGTTGGGCGACGGGTCGGACCCCTTTCGGACGAGCGCGGGCATGGACAATATGTATCTTTCCTTCGCCAGCAACTGGTTTTCGACCGATACGTTTTTGGGCGTTGGCGACACGCTTGCGGTGATGTACCTCAGCCCCGGGGCGAATGTGTCTTTTGACGGCGAGATGTACATTGATGGCGTGGGCACGCGGTCCTGCAGTTTCAACACCATCCCCGAGCCGGGCACGTTGGCCCTGTTGTTCTTCGGCCTGGCGGGCATGTTGCTCTACGCCTGGCGAAAGCGGCGGTA
>JAFGLH010000258.1 GCA_016928165.1 Pirellulales bacterium
GCACGCACCAGCTTGGTTTTGCCGCGAAATAAGGTGCGTGCAAGCACGCACCCTACGGATTTGGAGCTTTCCGCAACAGTAACTATTGAGCATTTTCCCCGTATGGAAAGAGACGCGCATTTGCCATTTCCTGGCGGGAGGCGGAACTTTCACCTCACAACGTATGCAGCGTGAACAGATCCGATCCATTCGGTTCCACGACCGCCGCGGCGGGATCGGGCCTCCATTCCTCCATCGTCCCCTCTTGGAGCAACTGTTCCGCTTGCTCCAGCAGATCGGCGTATGGTTCGTCGGCGCTTTCCAGTACGGCGCTGCCGGTCGATCCGGCATCGGAACTCGTGAAGTTCACCGTTCGATCGACGACGTATTGCGGTCGGCCGAGGACTTGGTTGTGGATGCGAATCACGTATTCGCCGAGGATGCTGATGCCCAGCGCGTTGATGGCGCCGAAAAAGCTGCCCATCAACATGTAAGAGGTCCATCCGGGGATGGCCAGATCGGTGAACAACTTGCAAAACAGGGCGTAGCCGCCGAGGCCCACGAAGACGACCGCGGCCGCCGCTCCTATGACGTGAAAGACCGATAGCGGGAACGAGGAGAAGGAAAATATCGCCGTCTTCGCCAGGCGAAACAATCCCCTTGTCGAGACGCGCGGGCGGCCGTCGTAGCGGGCGCCGCGGGGAACGACGATTCCCTTCTGCTTGAATCCGACCCAGGACCGCAACCCGGGGAAATAACGGTCGGATTCGTTCATCGCCAGGATGCGATCCGCCACCCGCCGATCAATCAGGCTGAAGATTCCGGCGTCTGCCGGGATCGTTACGCTGGCCACCGCCGACATCAACCGATGGAAGGCGGCGAACAGGAGGCGTTTCGGCAGCCATTCTTTTCTTTGCGAGCGGACGGCATACACCACGTCGTAACCGTTGCGCCACTCTGCCATGAAATCGGGGACGGCCTTGGGATTGTCTTGCATGTCGGAATCCATTAGGACGACCACGTCGCCGCGGGCGCGGCGCAATCCGGCCTGCACGGCCGCCTGCTGGCCGAAATTGCGCGAAAGATGGATTACCCGAACCTTGTCGCTGGAGGCGGCCAACTGATCGAGTATCCGCGGACTGTCGTCCTCGGAGCCGTCGTCGACGAACACGATCTCATATTGCATGGGGCAGGCGTTGAGCACCTCGGCGATCCGGGCGGCCAGCACGGGCAGCGCCCGGGCCTCGTTGTAGACCGGACAGACGACGCTCAACAGCACCTCCTCGCAAGGAGGACGAATCGAATCGAAACGTTCGTTCATTATTGACAATCCTCCGGCGGTCCCGACTCCGGCCGGACCGTGAAGCCGAGAAAGCAAAGGGAAAGCAAACACAATCCCATCAGCGAAGCCGTCCAGCCGCGTTGCAGGCTTCGCGGGCGAAACTCCAAAACTACTCGATGCTTGCCTCGTTCGGTCAGGCAGCCGATGAAATCGCCGTTGACGCGGTAGACTTTGCACGGGCGGCCGTCGATTGTCGCCCGCCAGCCGGGGTGATGGCTCTCGGCCACCACCAACAACTGGGCGGCGGGGCAATCCACGTCGATCTCCAGCCGGCCGGGTCGGTCCTCCGCCAGGACGACCTCGCCCGGCTCGGACGACGGCAGAACCAAAGGCGCTTCGACCAGCGCCGTGACGTTCGGATTGATCGTCGAAATATCCGCGGCCGGATCGGCGCTGGTCCTCGTTTGCGAGACCAAGCGCACCCGGTTCAGCGGCTCCGGCACCCGCATCCAGTGGTCGTCAAACGGCTTCAGACCGGCCACCACGGCCGTGGACCGGTTCTTATTGACCCAATGGACTCCGGCCACTCGCAGCGCGGGCAGGAGCCGATAATCGAGCCGTCGCCCCGGGGCCAGACCCGAGTATCCGTCCGCCCGCGCCCAGCCCCTTAGTATCATCGAGTTGCCCGTGCGAAATCCCGCTTCGTCAAAACGGAGAAGGTCGCCGACCACGCGGCCTTCCGTCTGGCCGGGCGGGACCCTCGACGAGGCGACGTAATTTTCGAGCGCGTCGTTGCGGGGATAGACGGAGTAACTCAGCCCGTAAAATCCCAAGTCTGCGGCGGCGAAAAGTATCAATCCGACTAGCGCCGCCGTGTGCCCCCGCGCGGCGAGCACCAGCAACGCGACCGCGGCGCCGATCAAGAGCGGGCCGGCCAAAATCGCGGCCGCGGAACCGAGGTCCGGTTGATGGCGAAGTCCCAGGCCGACCACGGCCACGGCCGCCGAGAAACCGACGACGCACCACAGCGGCTCGAAGTCTTCCCACAAACCGCGCCACGGGCGACGCCGCTGAGTGGGCAATCTCAAGGCGCGGTTCTTTTTGGCCAGCCGGCTTTCGTTGGTCAGGAGCGTAAACCCGATCGCCGCCATCACAGTTGCCGCCAACTGGAAGAGGACGAGGTATCGGCAGGGAAAGCGAAACGCGCCCACTAGCGGAAGCCAGGTAATCGCGCGATACAACGGCCCGAAACACCCAAACGCCAACAACAACATTGCCATGCCGAATCCGAGCGAGGCCCAAGCCAAGCGTGCCAGCCCGCTCCATTCCCTGTGGCGGATGATCGTCCAGACCACCAGCACGAACGGGGCTGCCCCGAGATAGAGTCCGTATTCGTGCGTGCTGTCGCCGACCACGCGATCGGCGAACAGATAGGGAGCGACCAGTTGCAGCAGGTTCATCGGGTGGAGCGAACCCCAGACGAAATAATCTCTCTCGGCGGAAAATCGCGCGCTGTGCAGCCAGGCGTCCAAAGTGGGCAACAGTTGCACGCCGCCCAGCAGCAGGCCGATGCCCTTCGCAATCACCAGCCGGGGCCAGGTCTGGGCCGCGCAGCCGACGCACTCGTTGCAGGTAAAGCGCGCGTCGCAGCCGGTCCGCGCGGCGTATCTGTACGCCGTCAAGAGAAACGCCGCGAAGGCGATCTCGGCGAGCAGCGACAGCCAAACGAACTGCGGATAACCGAGCAGTAGTTGCGATCCGGTCAACAGCGCGATCGTCGCGGAGGCCAAGGCGACTTTGCGCCGCCGCGCGTCGAGCAACACCACGTCGATGCCCCACAGCAGCCAGGGAACGTGCGCGATCACCGCCACGCCGTTCGGATGGACGAAATGGAGCAAATTGAAACTGGAGAAGGCGAACAACAACGCGCCCAGCGCGGCGGCGCCCCCGCTGCCCAGCCGCCGTCGAAGCAACAGCCACGTTCCCAACATCATCAGCGGATATGACAACAAACATTCCAGCCCCAACGCCGCCCGCAGCGGCAAAAATCGATACAACGCTTGATGCAGCGGATGGTAGACGCCCGCCTGGCCCTCGCCCGTCAAATAAAAACCGGAGTATAGCGTGGGCATCCAATCGTGCGCTTCGCCTCGGGTCATCTGCTCCGCGTAGAAAGCGCGGACCGGAAGATGAAACTCTCCGAGGTCGTCGGCCGTATAGACGCGGCCGGCGAAAAACGGCCCCGCCATCGCGGCGAACAACGACAAAGCCGCCAGAAACGACCACGCGGTCAGGTCGCGGCCGAAGCGCCGCTCGTCAGAATAGTGCGTCTTAAAAACGTGGCGTGGCATGTGCAAACCGGTTTTTCGCGCCAGCTTGGCAAGGCGCGCGAAGCGCGGCGACCGCACTCGGTGCATGTTCGAGAACGACAATCTTATCCTGAATTAGGATAGGTTACGCCCGCGGGGGGAGATAATCGCGCGTCGGCCCGCTTGCGCCTCGACCAAAGAAAAACCACCCGGCGAGGCGGGTGGAATCGCAACGGAAGATACGATTTTTCGGACTGCCTGCTTCAGTGGGCGTGGAGGCTGCTGATGTTGTACAAGTTGATGGTCAAAAACAGCAACACGCCGTAAATCCAAGAAGGAACCTGGTGGTCCTCTTCGATTTCAAACAGGCGATGACAGTTGGGGCAGAAATTCGGCCCGTCCCTATTCCTGGCCTGAACGACCAGGGCTTGACAGTGAGGGCAACTGGTACGCATGATCGCACCTACACTTTTCTAGTACGCAGTTTTCTCCTAATATCCCTCTATTGGAAGTCTACTATGAAAAGGCAAGGGGCGACGGCATTTTTCTATTAAGTATGAAATTGAAAAATAAGGCAACCGTTCCCAGGGGACTGTCCCGATTTTCGCGGTTCACCGCGAAAGTGGGACCGTCCCTCTCACCGCACCTACAATCGACACAAACGACATGATCGCATGCAACTATTCGGGACCGGCCAAAATTCCCGATTTGACAAGCCGGGAATCCGACATACGTTTGATTGTAGAGGTGCGGCGCATTTGCGTCGCCGGTTTTGGGGCGGCCCCGGAGGCTGCCCCGACGCGGAAGGTTCTCTGCCGGATGCACGTTTGATGAGCTTGTCCGACCGGCGGGCTGGATGCGTTGCCAGAGGCCTGTAGCCTCTCACCTTCGACAAAGGCAAACCGACCGCAAGGTCGAGTGCGCAAAGCAAAGGGCCGAGGAATAAAAACCCTCGGAAGCCTGGCCGCCGAAAAGGTGAGGAAAAAATCAATTCGGCTTGAAGAAGAGAGAGGTCCGTTTTTTACTAACACTTGGGCCCCGCGGACGTACCACAGGCCAGCGCCGGATTTTGTCAATCCGACGCAGCGTCTCAAAAGGCCCTGAATAGTTTGTTGTTCCCGTTCGATGCCTCAGTGGAAATCGAACTGGAATGGAGGAATACCGATGAAGTCGCTCGCTCAGAAGCTGCAACGTTTCCTCGTTTCCGAGGACGGACCGACTGCCGTCGAGTACGCGGTCATGCTGGCCTTGATCGTCATCGTCTGTCTGACGGCGATCAGTTCGGTCGGCACCAACGCCAGCACCACGTTCACCAACGTCGCGGGGTCGCTTAGCGGCGCCGGCGGCGGCGGCGGAAGCTGACGCTTGGCGGCCCGCGGGCCGAATGAAAAATCCGTTAGAACCGGAAAAATACCCCTCGGCGCCAATGGATCTGGCCCCGAGGGGTCGTTTTTTATCCTATACATTGTATAGGAGAGAAACCAGTGGCTACACACATGTCCGCCGACATTATCCCCTCCGCTTTGCAGGCAGCGGTCTATTTCTTCACTTTGTT
Source organism: Pirellulales bacterium (assembly GCA_016928165.1). Taxonomy (GTDB): domain Bacteria; phylum Planctomycetota; class Planctomycetia; order Pirellulales; family Thermoguttaceae; genus JAHIKV01. The sequence continues at coordinate 5,126 of JAFGLH010000258.1, forward strand.
GGGCATCGCCCTCAGCGCAATGCTGGGCGCGGAAGCCTGAAGACCATGAGGAAATGAAAAATGAAAAATGCAAGATGAAAAATCGTTTCATCACTTTGCATTTTACACTTAGCATTTTGCACTTTGCATTTGAATCCGGGAGTTGATCTGATGACGCACAACGTATTCCATCCTTCGTTTCTAATGGAAAATTGGCCCTTCTGGCTGCTCAGCGCCGTGCTGATCGTCGCGGCGGTGATCGACGGCTGGAAACTGAAAGTGCCGAATTGGATTACTTTCCCGCTGGTGATCGGAGGATGGATTTACAGCACTGCCTACTTCGGCTGGGAAGGCCTCGGTTGGAGTCTGCTGGGAACGGTGGTCGGACTGGCGCTGCTCTTGCCCGCCTATGCAATCGGCGGAATGGGCGCCGGGGACGTGAAGCTGTTGGCCGGCGTCGGGGCCTGGGTGGGAAGCGAAAACACACTTTACGCCTTCTGCGTCTCGGCGGTCGTCGGCGGCGCCATCGCCATCGCAATGGTGCTCTGGAAAAAAGATGGGTTGCGCCACCTGAAAGGTTTCTGGATGATCGGCAGGGAAATCGTCGAAATCCGCGATCCAAACATCCTCTCGGCGATTGCCGCCGAAAGGAAAAGCACCATGTTGTTGTTGCCATACGGCATTCCAATTGCAATTGGCTCTATTGCCTATTTTTACTGGGCGGGGTTACTGTTATGAGATTACCAAGACTACTTATTACGCCCATATTTAATGGTTTTCCGGTCGCTAATACCTCGCGCTCCCCAAGTATGGCGGCAAGACACATGCAGACGGAAGATAACCTAGAGCGGCCTTGCCGACGGTGCCGAATAAACCGACAAGGCGCTGCCGCCGTCGAATTTGCCTTGGTTGCGCCCGTGTTCTTCCTGTTGGTCTTTGGGATGATCGAGTTTGGACGCATGATTATGGTCCAGCAGGTCATCACAAATGCATCTCGGGAAGGGGCGCGGATCGCCGTTTTGGATTCGCAGACGCCCACGGCAAGCGTCGTCGAGCAACAGGTGCGAGATTATTTGGACAACGCGGCAATTCCGGGAGACAACGCGACTATTATCATAAATCCGTCCGAGCCGACCACCGCCGCCTACGGAGAGCCGGTCACCGTGACGGTCCAGATTCCCTTTAGCAGCGTCAGTTGGTTGCCGACGCCGATGTTCATCGGCGCGGACACGAACCTGACGGCCAGCACGGTGATGCGTCGAGAGACGGTCCAATAAACAAAATACCATGAAACCAAAATCTCTGGCTCTGCTAATGTTGGCCTTGGGCTGCGGTTTGGTGGCCTCGATCGGGATTACCCAGTTGATGGCCAAGCATAAGAAGGAGCCGGCCGGACCGCCGGGTCAAACGCAGTCGGTATTCGTCGCCTTGACCAACATCGGCATGGGCGAACTGCTCGGCTCGCAGGACTTGAAGCTCGAGCAGTGGCCCAAGGACAAGGTGCCCGCCGGGGCCATCTCGCGGTTGGAAGACATTGAGGGACGCCGCGCGATGACGAAACTATACGCTGGCGAGCCGATCATGGACAATAAATTGCTCGGCAAGGGGGCCAGCGCCCAAGGGGCCACCGCCCTGATACCAAGGGATTTTCGCGTCGTGCCGGTCAAAGTCGATCTGGTCAGCGGCGGCAGCAGTCTGATCCTGCCCGGCGACCGCGTCGACGTGATGGTCCATCTGTTCAAGGACCGCAACCGCGGCATCCCCGAAACGATCACCAAGGTCATACTTCAGGACATCAAGGTTTTCGCCGTCAACGACGTGGTGGAATTGCAGAGCGACGATTCCGGCAAGTCGATCTCCGCGAAGACCATATCCTTGCTGGTCACTCCCAAGCAGGCCGCGCAGTTGACGATGGCCAGCCAACTGGGAAAAATCCAACTCGTGATGCGCAGCCCAGAAGACGATAAGCAGATTGCCAATGTGGAGGCGACCCCGGGGGAACTGATGGGCTTTTCGGAAAAGTCCGACCGCGAAAAGGAAAGCCTGGTAAGAGACACCGACGCGGAGGGGCGAAACAAGGGATTCAAGGAGTTCCTCGACGACATGAAGAAGAACCTGGCCGCCGACAAAGCGGCCGCTCCGTCGGCAAAAACGCTCTCGGTCTGGATCATGCGGATCATTAAGCCGGGCGAAGTGGACGAGGTCCGTTTCGAGGAAGAGGAAGGCGGGCCGGGCGCGGCCGCGCCGAGTTGGACGGTGAAGGCCGTGAACGCCGGCGAGACGCCGGCGCCGCCCAAGGAAATGCCGGCGCCCCCGTCCGAACCGCAAGGACCGAAGCTCGGCGGCGAAGACAACGCAAAATACATGGATGATAAATAGTTAACGGGGGGCGGCGCCGGCGAGACGTCGGCGTACCCCCGCCGGATAACATTGCAAGGATGCAAAACGATGCGTGTTCCATATCGCATACGGCTGCTCGCCGCGCTGACGATTTTTTGCCTGCCGCCGTGTTATCTCGCCGCCGAGGAGACCGCGGTCCAGATCGACAAGACGGCGCTCGTCTACAACGTCACCGACGCCGTCCAGCGTCTGGAAATGGCGGTCAACACCAGCCGCGTTCTCGCCTTGAAGCGGAAGATCGCCGAGGTCCAGCCGGGCAACCAGGACATTCTAGAGATGACCCCGCTTTCGCCCACCCAGGTCTTGGTGACTGCCAAGGACATCGGCGTCACCGACGTGAACTTCAGGGACGCGGACAATAAGTCTTTCAAGGTCAGCGTTGTCATCTTCGCCGACACCCGCGAATTACAGTTGATTTTGCAAACCGCTTTCCCCAACGCGGCCTTGAAGGTGATGCCGATAGCCAATAATTCCGTGATGATCTCCGGCTACGTCGACAAGGTGGAGCACGTCGAACGGATCATCCGCATCGCCGAGGAGTATTATCCGAAGGTAATCAACAACATGACCGTCGGCGGCGTGCAGAAGGTGCTCTTGCACGTTCAGGTGATGGAGGTCTCGCGGACCAAGATGCGGCAACTGGGCTTCGACTGGGCCCAGATCACCGGCAGCAACGTGATCACCTCCGGGCCAAGCGGGTTGATTAGAGACTATGCCGACGACCTGCTCGCCATCGGCGGCACGGGCGGCGCGCCGGCCAAGCCCGCCATCCGCTCCACCGGCGAAAGCACTTTCGCCTTCAACGTCGTAAACGGCACCAGCGGGTTCTTCGGCGTGCTGGAGGCGCTGCGGCAGGACAATCTGATGAAAATCATGTCGGAGCCGACCCTGGTGGCGATCAACGGACAAGTCGCCTCGTTCACCTCCGGCGGCGAGATTCCCGTGCCCGAGCCGCAAAGCCTGGGAACAATCTCCGTTTCTTGGAAGAAATACGGCACGCAGTTGAAATTTGTTCCCATCGTCTTGGGCAACGGAAATATTCGCCTGGAAATACATTCCCAGATCAGCGAGTTGGATTACACCAACAGCGTAACCATCAGCGGCAACACAATGCCGGCGCTGAAAACGCGCGACGTGCAAACGGCCGTGGAAATGACGGCCGGACAGACTTTGTCCATCGCCGGCCTGGTGCAGACCCGGCTCGAGGCGGAAAACGCGGGACTCCCTTGGATCAGTGAAGTTCCCTACTTGGGCGCGGCGTTTCGCAGCGTGGAGGAAAAACGCAACGAAGTCGAGTTGCTGATCATGGTCACGCCCGAGCTGGTCGAGGCGATGGACGCCGAGGAGGCGCCTCCTTGCGGACCCGGCTCGCGGACCACCAGCCCGAGCGATTGGGAATTGTTTATGAAGGGCCATTTGGAAGTGCCCAACTGCTGTCCGGCCGGGGGCCCTTGCGGCGGAGATTGTCCGCCGTCGGACGGCATGCCTCTCGAATCCATCGAGTCGATCCCCGCGCCGGCCCCGGCCGACGCAGCCGGCCGCCCGTTGCGCGGGCTGCGCAACGCTAATGCCCGTGCCGGCAATCCGTACAACCGCTACACGTCTCCCAAATCAAACTCCTCGACGACCCCCGCCCCTTCTCGGTTGCCCGACGGCCCGCCGGGATTGATCGGCCCAGCCGGCTACGAGGCCGTAAAGTAAAGTAAAGTAAAGAGGGCGCGCGTGGTATCGCGTCGACATTCGGCGCGTTAGTGGAATTAGGGCGCCGCTGCTGGCTTGTCCAGCAGTGAATTTGCGGGGGAATATCTCACTGCACTGCTGGACAAGCCAGCAGCGGCGCTTACTGATAACATGCTGTGTAACGTCCCAACTAATATCCTTCCGCCATGAGCAACGTACTTCGATTAGCGATTGCCGACCCGAACGATTCCCAGCGGGAAGCGATAAAGAACATGCTGTTGGGAATGGACATGATCTGGCTCGAGGCGGAGTGCTCGCGGTACGAATTCTTCGCCGACGTCGTGGCCCAGACCAATCCCGACATCGGCCTGGTGGCCATCGACTCCGACCCGCAAAAGGCGCTCGAGCTGGTCGGACGGCTGGGCGTCTCGCAGCCCGACTGCGCCGTGTTGGTGGTTAGCTCGTCGAACGACGGCAACTTGATATTGCAGGCGTTGCGGGCAGGAGCTAAAGAGTTCCTTACCCAACCGTTGCGGATCGAAGACCTGCTGGCGGCCCTGGGGCGAATTAGCGAACGCCGCGCCGGCCACGGCGAGAAACGCCCGCGCGGCAACCAGGTGATCGCCGTCGCCGGCGCCATCGGCGGCGTGGGCACGACCAGTCTGGCCGTCAACCTCGGCTGCATGCTCGCCAAGGAGCCGCAGAACACCGTCGCCCTGGTCGATCTTGACCTCTGCCTGGGCGACGCCGACGTCTTTCTCGACACGATACCCGACTACACGCTGGTCGACGTGGCCCAAAACGTCACCCGGCTCGACTTCACCCTTTTGAAGCGGTCGTTGACCAAACACTCCTCTGGCCTGTACCTGCTGCCGCGCCCGGTGCAGTTGGAGGACGTGGCGTTGATCACCCCCGACGACCTGCAACGCGTGATCGGCCTGTTGAAAGCCACCTTCACACACCTCGTGTTGGACCTCTCGAAGGGCTACACGCCGATCGACATGATCGCCCTGCAAATGGCCAACCAAATCCTGCTGACCACGCAGCTCGACCTGCCCTGCCTGCGAAACGTTGTCCGCTTGATGATGTCCTTCGGCAACATGGAAGACCTGGCCGACAAGGTAAAGATAATCGTCAACCGAGTCGGCCTGGACAGCGGACAGATCACCTTGAAGAAGGCCGAGGAGACGATCGGCAGGGAAATCTTCTGGCAGATCCCCAACGATTACCGCACGCTGATCGAGGCCCGCAACAACGGCGTGCCGCTGCTCGAAAGCGCCCCGAAGGCGGCCGTCACGCAGTCGCTGATGGGCCTGGCCAAGGCGCTCGACGGCGAAGAAGACGCCGCGGAGCAAGCCGAAGCGAAAAAAGGCATCGGCAACCTGCTCAAGCTATGGTCGGGCAAAAACGGCAAGTGACCGCCGCCCAATTCTCGAGCTTGGACCTCGCTCCGAGCAGCTATGACGAGCGCCGCCAAGTCTCTCGGCGAGTCGATCATTTTTTGATATAATGGCTGATCGCACCTATTGGGATGTCTACACAATGAAGCAAATCATCCGAACGCGGGGATTTTTCGCGGCGTCGCTGATTTTCCTTTGCGCGCTCGCGGCCGAACCGCCGTCGGCCCTCGGCGGCGACGCGCTGACGCCCGTCGAACTGGGCAAAGTTGAAGTCGGCGGCGAGATCGGCCGCCGCATCGACGTTACTTTGCGCAACAACCTCTTGAAAATCGACGCCGAAAAGGATTTTCTCGCCCCCTTCCGCGCGAAATCCGCCCGCGGCGGATACATCGGCCTGGGCAAATTGATCGACTCGGCCGTCCGCTTGGCGGCATACGGCAATGACCCGCGGGCGACGGCGCTGAAAATTCGTTTGATCGAAGAGACGATCGAGACCCAGGAGCCGGACGGATACATCGGCCGCATGGCGGCGCCGGCGCGGATGTGGAACTTGTGGGACGTCCACGAAATGGCATACATCATTACCGGCCTGGTTGCCGACCACCGCTTCTTCGACGCGGAAAGCTCGCTGCGGGCGGCCCGCCGCTTGGCCGATTACATTCTTGCCCGCTGGGAAACGATGCCAGAGGATTGGGACCGGCGGACCGGCACGGCCGCTCACGTTTCCTTCACCGGCCTCGAGGGCGCGATGCTGGCCCTGCACCGCGAGACGGGCGAGCGGCGCTATCTTGATTTTTGCGTCCGCCGGCGGGCGCTGCCCGACTGGGACTTGGGCATCGTCGTCGGCCGACGCCGGTTGATCGAAGGCCACGTCTACGCTTATCTCGCCCGCTGCCTCGCCCAACTCGATCTGTTCCGCCTCCGGCCGGACGAAAAGCTCTTGCGTCCAACGCGGCGGGCGGTGCGATTCATGACCGAGCGGGACGGCATGTGCATCACCGGCGGCGTCGGATTATGGGAAATCTGGACCGACGACCAGGACGGACGCGGCGCGTTGGGCGAGACCTGCGCTACGGCCTATCAGCTCCGCGTCCTCGACGGCCTCCTCCGCCTCGAAGGCGATTCCCGATGCGGCGACCTGATGGAAAGGACGATCCTCAACGCCCTGTTCGCCGCGCAATCGCCCGACGGACGAAAAATCCGCTACTATACGCCGTTGGAAGGAGACCGGACCTATTTTCCAAAAGACACCTATTGTTGCCCCTGCAACTACCGCCGTATTATCGCCGAACTGCCGACGATGATTTATTATCGATTTCCCGGCGGCTTGGCAATCAACCTCTACACCGCTTCCGAGGCGGCCCTGGAGCTGGACGACGGCACGTCGCTGAAAGTCGGGCAAGAAACCGATTATCCCAACTCCGGCCGGGTGGCGATCCGCCTCGATCCGTCTCGCCCCGCCAAGTTCGCGGTGCGGCTGCGCATCCCTAGTTGGTGCAAAGGGGCCTCGGCGACGGTCAACGGAAAGCGCTGGACCTCGCCCGCCGCCGCCGGAAAGTTTCTCCTCATCGAACGGGAATGGAAATCGGGCGATCAAATCGCGATGGACATGCCCATGACCTGGCGGCTGGTGCTCGGACGAAAACGCCAGTCGGGCCGCGCGGCCGTCATGCGCGGACCTGTCGTCTTCTGCCTCAATCCGCAAGAGTCGGCATCGTTGCGCGGCCGCGACGCGGCCGATCTGGGAGCGATCGTAATCGATCCCGATTCCATCGAACTCCGGACGGACGGCGGTACGTTTCGGCCGGGCGGCGTCGCTTGTTCGCTTCGCGCTACCGACGTGGGACACGCCAAGGATTTCTCGCACGGCTTCTCGTTGCGGTTGACCGAGTTTCCCGACCCGGACGGAAAGGTGGTCTACTTCCGCCTGCCAGACCTCAGCAGGGCCTCTGCCGACGAGCTGCTCTCGGGCGAATGAACGAAGAAAGCCCCCGCGCGTAAATCAAACGGCCGGCTCGATCGTCGCCGACATCGAACCCTTGCAGCGGTCGATCAGGGCGTCCTTGCCGTAGGCGTGCACCTGGTCGCGCTTTAGTTCGGCGTGTTCGAGCGTGGTGGTCAGCAGCACGACTCGGCCCTGGGTATCAACCTCCTTGGCGAGCATGAACCCCTTTTCCGGCGGGTAGCCGAACAACTCCATCAGCATGACGATTACGTAATCGTAACTGTGATCGTCGTCGTTCCAGAGGACGACGTTGTAGGGAGGCTGCCGCCGGGGCTTTGCGGCCGTTTTTTCCACCGTGGCGACTGCCGCTGACGACTGATTTTTCATGGCGATAACCCCTGCTATGGTCGAAAAGGCTCCCAATAATTATATTGGCGTTTTTGGCAGTTTCCAGTACCTGCAATATTCCGAACGTTCATAGGGGATTGTCCCGTTTTTCGCGGTTCACCGTGGAAATGGGGCCGACCCCCTCGGCGGTGATGGGGACTGTGAACGGTTACTCCAGTACCAATAATATCCCGAAGGCCAACAATCATGCCGGACATTGACCAGTATATCGAATCGAACGCCTCCCGGTTCGAGGAGGAATTGTGCGAGTTTCTCAGGATCCCCAGCATCAGCGCCGACGCCGGCCATAAGGAGGACATGATTAGGGCGGCCGAGTGGGTGGCCGGCCAGTTCCGCCGCTTGAAGCTCTCGCCCGAGATCATCCCCACGGCCGGCCATCCGATGGTCTACGCCGAGACGCCGACCGTCTCCGGCGCGCCCACCGCCCTGGTCTACGGCCACTACGACGTTCAGCCGGTCGAGCCGCTGGATAAATGGATCTCGCCGCCGTTCGAGCCGACCCGCCGCGAGGGAAACATCGTCGCCCGCGGCGCGACCGACGACAAGGGCCAGTTGCTAACCCACCTGAAGGGCCTCGAAGCCTGGATGGAAGTCGAAGGGCGATTGCCGATCAATCTGAAATACATCATCGAGGGCGAGGAAGAGGTAGGCAGCGCGGGCCTGGAAAAGTTTATCGCCGAGCATTCCGACAAACTGGCCTGCAACTGCGTGGTCATCAGCGACGGCAGCCAATTCGCCCCCGGCATGCCGGCGGTGACTCGCGGCCTGCGCGGCATCGCCTATTATGAACTCCGCGTCAACGGCCCGAACCGCGACCTGCACTCCGGCTCGTTCGGCGGCTCGGTGACCAACCCGATCAACGCCCTGGCCTCGATCCTCAACGGCCTGATCGACAAGGACGGCCGGGTGACGCTCCCCGGCTTCTACGACGACGTGGTGGAACTGACCGACCGGGAGCGGAAGGAATTGGCCGCGCTGCCGTTTGACGAGAAGGAATACTTCGCGCAGGTCGGCGTGGACGGGGCGATCGGCGAGGCGGGCTACACGGCGCTGGAGCGGCGCTGGGCGCGGCCCACCTTCGACTGCTGCGGCATCTGGGGCGGATACCAGGGCGAAGGGGCAAAGACCGTGCTGCCCTCGACCGCCGCCGCCAAAATCAGCTTCCGACTGGTCCCCAATCAAAATCCGGCAAAAATCTCCGCCGCGCTGCGAACGCGACTGGCCGAACTGACCCCGCCGGGCGTGAAGATCGAGGTGATCGATTTCCACGGCGCCCCCGGCGTGCTGATACCCCCGGACAGCCCCTACGTCGAGGCCGCCGCCAGGGCCATCGAATACGCCTTCGGCCGCCGGCCGGTCTTCACTCGCGAGGGAGGCTCAATCCCCATCGTCACCACGTTCCATCAAAAGCTTGGCGCCGACGCGCTGCTGATCGGCTGGGGGCAGGACGACGACAACACGCACAGCCCCAACGAAAAGTTTTCCCTGGCCGACTTCCATCGCGGCATCCGTGCCAGCGCGAAACTCTGGGAAGAGCTGGCGCAGATTCAACTGTAACAACCGCTTGCGGTTTCGCAATGTGGAATCGCCACTCATGCTCGACCGAAAATTCATTCTCGAAAATATCGAACTGGTCAAACAAAACTGCGCGAATCGCGGCGCGGCGGTCGATGTAGATCGCTTCGTCGAACTCGAACAGACGCGCAAAGCAAAGCTGATCGAGGTCGAAGAACTTAACCGCCGGACCAATGAGGTCTCGAAGTTGATCGGCAAGGCGAAGGACCAGGCCGAGCGGGAAGAGCGGAAAGAACAGGGGCGGCTGCTGCGCCAGCAAACCCAGGCGGCCCAGGCGGAGCTGGACGCGCTGGCGGCCGAAGCGGACGACCTGCTGCGGCTGATCCCAAACCTCTCGCACCCGGAAGCACCGATCGGCGTGGACGACAAGTCGAACCTCGAGCTGTTCCGCAGCCCCACGTCGTTGCCCGAGTTCGACTTCCAGCCGCTCGATCATGTCGAACTGGCCGAGCGGCTCGACCTTGTCGATTTCGAGGCCGGAGCGAGCGTGGCTGGGCACGGATTCTATTTTCTTAAAAACGACGCCGTCCTGCTCGAATTGGCGCTGCAACGCTACGCCGTCGAGACGCTGCTCGGCGAAGGGTTCACGCCGTTGACCACTCCCGATCTGGCACGGAACGACGTGCTTTCGGGCATCGGCTTCATCCCGCGCGGGCCGGAGACGCAAATCTACAGCGTCGAAAACTCCGACCTGAGCCTGATCGCCACGGCCGAGATCACCCTCGGCGGCATGTTCGCCGGGCAAACACTCGAGGCGGAATCGTTGCCGAAACTGTTCTGCGGCGTCAGCCATTGTTTCCGCACCGAGGCCGGCGCCCACGGCCGGGCCGCGCGCGGCCTGTTCCGCGTCCACCAGTTCACCAAAATCGAGATGTTCGCCTTCGCCTTGCCCGAACAAAGCGACGCCATGCTCGACCGGCTCCGCGGGATCGAGTGTCGGCTGTTCGACGGGCTGGAGATTCCGTATCGCGTGGTTGATACGGCCACGGGCGACCTGGGCGGGCCGGCCTTCCGGAAGTTCGACCTCGAGGCCTGGATGCCAGGCCGCGGCGAGTTCGGCGAAGTGACCAGCGCGAGCAACTGCACCGACTATCAGGCCCGGCGGTTGAACATCCGCTACCGCATCAAAGGCGAGAAGGGGACGAAATTCCTCCATACACTCAACGGCACGGCCATCGCCGTCAGCCGCGCCCTGATCGCCCTGTTGGAGAACCACCAGCAGGCCGACGGCACGATCGTCATCCCCGAGGTTCTTAGACCGTGGCTGGGCAAGGATCGGATCGCGGTAAAAGGGTAGGGCGAGTTTTTTACCCGGCGGGCATTTTTATTCCTTCGGGTCGGCCCGGACGTAAAACTTCTTGGGCGCCTGGCGATAGTATTTGAACAGCGCTGGACAGAGCCAGCACTCTTGCTCCGTGCCCTCCAAACGATACCAGTTGCCCTGTTGGCCGCCGCGGAGCCAGACGAGCTTCTTCTGATAGCCGGGAAATTCAGTGGCGGAAAAGGTGAGCCGGAATCCAGCCTCCGCGTCGGGAACGCCGGCCACTAATTCGTCGATCATCTCGGGCGCCCCGCCGACGAACGGCTCGCGAACCAGGCCCACCGCCGGATCGTCGAAGACCCAAGTGCCGTTGTAACGATAAGGCGCAAGGACCATGATCGAGTTGGCCGGCCGATACGATTGGCCCGTCGGGATCAGGCCGTAGTAGAACATGGCGCCGACCACGACGATGACCGCCGCGATTGCAGCCAGGACGACACGCGGGAAGTTGACGGATGTTTTCATGGCTGGCAGCCTCCAAAAAGATGTAGCGTAGTCGCCCTCGGCTGTGTGAGTAGTGTAGTTGACGATTCACACCGCCCTCACCCCCTACCCCTCTCCCGCTTGCGGGAGAGGGGAGTATGACATTATGTCGTTTCTCGTATGCCTTCTTCCACCGCTTCCATAATAGTATCCAATTGTTCGAGCGAAATCGCCAGCGGGGGCATGATGACGATCACGTTGCCCAGCGGGCGGAGCCACACGCCGCGGCGGCGGGCGACGTCGCAGACCTTCATGCCCCGCTTCTCCGCCCACGAATACGGCTCCTTCGCTGCCTTGTCGCGGACCAACTCGACCGCCGCGATCAGCCCCCGCTGACGCGCGTCGCCCACGTGCGGCAGCCGGGCGAGCCGTGCGAGGTGCTCGCCGAGTCGGTCGATCTTCGCCGGCAGTTTTTCCAACGTCCGTTCCTCCTCGAACACGTCGAGGGTGGCCAGCGCCGCGGCCGCGCCCAGCGGGTTGCCGCCATAGGTGTGGCCGTGGAAAAACGTCTTGCCCTCGGAGTAATCCCCCAAAAAAACATTCCAGATTTCGTCGCTGGCCAGCGTGGCGGCCATCGGCAGGTAGCCGCCGGTCAGCCCCTTCGCCAGACAGAGCAGGTCGGGCGCGACCCCCTCGTGCTCGCAGGCGAACATCTTGCCGGTCCGGCCGAAGCCGACCGCCACCTCGTCGGCGATCAGCAGCACGTCGTGGCGGCGGGTCAACTCGCGGACGCCGCGGAGGTAGCCGGGCGGGTGCATTATCATGCCCGCCGCTCCCTGAACAAGCGGCTCGATCAGCACCGCCGCGATCCGCCGATGCTCTACGGCCAAGACCTTTTCCAGTTCGGAAAGATGATGCGCGCAGAGTTCCTCGGGCGCGACGCCCGGCGGAGTGCGATAGCCGTCCGGGGCGGGCACGCGGAGCGTCTCGAACAGCAGCGGCCGGAACATGGCGTGGAATCGTTCGACGCCCCCGACGCTGACGCCGCCGAGCGTGTCGCCGTGATACGCCTCGCCGAGCGCGAGGTAGCAGGTTTTATCTCCGGCGGAAAAGGGGACAGTCCCCATTTGTGCAAAGCACCCTCCGGGCCGTTCCGGCAAATGGGGACTGTCCCCTTTTCCGCGTCCTTTTCCGCCTCGTTGCCGCCAATACTGGAAGGCCATTTTCACGGCCACCTCGACGGCCGTGGCCCCGTCGTCGGAAAAAAACACGTGGTTCAGACCGGCCGGGGTAATATCGACCAGCCGCTTGGCCAGCCGGATGGTGGTCGGATTCGACGCGCCGAGGTTCGTCACGTGGGCAACCCGCTCGAGTTGCTCGCGCACGGCGGCGTCGATCGCCGGATGGCGATGGCCGTGGATGTTGCACCAGAGACTGCTTACTCCGTCGATGTAGCGGTTGCCGTCGATGTCGAAAAGCAGGCAGCCCTCGGCCCGTTCGACGATAAACGGCTCGTATTCGGCCATTTGCGTGAAGGCGTGCCAGACGAGCGCGCGGTCCCATTGAATCAGGTCGTTTTTTTGCAAAATATCACACCATTCCGATTGGGGGGGGTTATTTCCAGGAGGGGGGAACCGGAAGGTTATTATACGAAAAATTCTCCACGGGTCTATTCCCCCGACCCTAGTATTTGTGGTATAGTGCCCAATGAATGGGGTGTTGGCGATCGGGGCTTCAGCTCCTTCCGAGGCGCCGGTCAGTCACTGCGTTTCGCTTAGCGGCGTTTGTTTGCGGCTTTTCGATTGCGGTTGATTTGCTCCCCCTCATGTGTTTTGGTCGGACTGCGTTCGCGGAAGGGGTATGGCGAACGGTCAGTCCCGACCAGTTTTGTGTTTCAGTTTTTGTTTTTTGAGGAGGTGGCAGTCATGCCGCAAGGTACGATCAAGAAGTTGATCATGGACAAGGGTTTCGGATTCATCGAGGGCGAGCGTGGGGAATTGTTCTTCCACCACTCCGCCTTGGATGGCATCGCCATCGAGGAGCTGCGCGAAGGCCAGCAGGTGGAGTTCGAGGAGAGCCGCGGCCCGAAAGGCCCCCGCGCCGAGAACGTCAAAGTAGTTGGCTAACGGCCGAACGAAAAGCCTCAGTAGGCGGCCCCGGCCGCCGAGAGCAACCAAAGGTTCCTTTTTTAAGGGGCCTTTTTTTATTCCTGTTGAATCCCCGTTTCCCATCCATTCCCATCTGCAACCATTCACAGTGGACTGCCCCGATTTTCGCGGTTCACCGCGAAAAAGGGACTGTCTCCCTCGGTGGTGTGGCCCGTGAACGGTTATCCCCATCTTGTATACGGCAAGTCGCCGTGTTACACATAATCTTTTACTCGTTTCGATGCTCTTCCAATCGGAGGGTTCCGGCATGTACATTGCGGAAAGTATGACCGCTTCCGTGGTGTTGCTGATCATTTGCATGTTGTGCTGGGGGTCGTGGGCGAACGCCTTCAGCTTAACGCGGGGCCAATATCGGTTCGAGCTTTTTTATTGGGACTACGCGCTTGGCGTAATGCTCTGCGTATTGGCGATGTCCGCGCTGATGGCGCCCGGCTCGGCGGTGTTTCACGGCGCGATGGACCCGGCACATGCCGGCTGGGGCATTCTTTCGGGCATCGTGTTCAACATCGGCAACGTCCTCTTGGTGGCGGCCGTCAGCCTGACCGGCATGGCCGTGGCATTTCCGGTCTGCTGCGGGCTGGCGCTGCTGATCGGCGTGGGGTTAGCATGGCGTATCGAGGCGGCCGTGCCGGCCGTGCCGATGGCCATCGGGGCGGCGCTGATCCTGCTGTCGATGATAATGGACGCCGCCGCCTATCGGGCCATCTCCCGCAACGTGGCCGCCTCGGCCCGCGGAATCATCATCGCTGTAATCGGCGGCGTGTTTATGGGCGCGTTCCCGCCCTGTCTGCAAAAGGCGCTGGGCGATCCCAATCCATTGGACCCCTACGCCGCCGCGGTGATGCTCGGCGCGGGCATATTGATCTGCACGATACTGACCAATTACCTGCTCATGCGACGGCCGATCGCCGGCGGCGAGCCGGTCTCGTTCGCCGAGTATTTTTCCGCTCCCGTCGGGTTCCACGCACTGGGACTTCTGGGCGGGGCCGTCTGGGCGGCGGGGACCGTCTTGAACTCCATCGCCGGAGACAACGTCAGCGTCGCCGTCAGTTACGCCTTCGGCATGGGCGGCGTGCCGGTCGCCGCCCTCTGGGGCGTCTTCGTTTGGAAGGAGTTCCGCAACGCGCCCAAACGCTCGTACTGGTTTCTGCTCGGCATGTTCGTGCTGTTCATCGCCGGCGTCGCCGTCATAGCCTGGGCTAAATCGACCATGGAAATGAACTGAGAATCCGGCCATTTTTCACGGAGCACCCGACCAATGAGCAAACCGATCGTCGTCGTCGGCAGCTATAACGTGGGCTTGTTCATCAAGGGACAGCGATTGCCGGCCAAGGGCGAAACCGTCATCGGCGACAGCTTCTACGAAGGGGCCGGCGGAAAGGGATCGAACCAGGCGCTGTGCACCGCCAAAATGGGCGGAAACGTCCATTTCGTCGGCTGCGTCGGAAACGACCAATTCGGCCGTGACGCCTGCGCGCTGTACGATCGGATGGGCATCAGCCGCGAGTTTCTCTCGATCGACGAGACGATCCACTCGGGCATCAGCTTCATCGTAATCGACGCGGCCGGCGACAACCTGATCGCCGTGGCGTTGGGAGCGAACAACCGGCTCGGCCCCGCGCACGTCGACAAGGCCCGGCCGCTGATTGAAAAGGCCGCCGTGCTGGCCTGCCAGTTGGAAGGCCCGCTCGACACATTCGCCTATGCCCTGAAGACGGCCCGGGGGCTGGGCGTGACGACGTTTCTCGATCCCGCTCCCGCCCGCCCTCTGCCCGAGGACGTATACCGCAACACCGACATCATCGCCCCAAACGAATCGGAGACGGAAGTGCTGACCGGCGTGGCGGTCGAAACGCTCGACGACGCGGCCGAAGCGGGCCGCGTGCTGCTCTCCCGCGGCGTGCGGACGGCAATAGTAAAACTCGGCGCGCGCGGCTCGATGTACGTGGCCAAAAACGAGGAGAAGCATTTTCCGCCCGCCAAGGTCGAATCCGTCGACGCCACCGGGGCGGGCGACGCCTTCGCCGGCGGGTTGCTCGCCGCGTTGGCCGAGGGGCGGCCGATCGACGAGGCAATCCGCTTCGGCTCCTGCGTGGCCGCCCTGTCGGTGACGAAGGTCGGCGTGGTAAACGCCCTACCCAGCCGAGAGGAGGCAGAGGCGCTGATGGCCCGAACGTATCCCGTAGAACGGAAGTAAAACGGAATTTATTCCGTTCCGCACAGATCATACACCATATAACGGAATAAATTCCGTTTTTCAAACTAGCAAAATGAACGCCCACGATCGAATTCTATCCGTCTATCGCAACCAAAAACCCGACCGGCCGCCGTTGGGAATCTACACCCGCTATCTCCCCCGCGGCGCGGTCGAGCGCGAGGTCCGCAACCTGGGGCTGGCGATCATCGACTATTGCCCAGTGGCGACGATGCTCGGGCCGGCCTGGCACCTGCTGCCCGGCTATCAGTCGCAGATCAAAGGGGCCGATTTCAGGGTCGATTACGCCTGGCAAGACGAGCAGCTCGTCGAGCGGCGCCGCTTCGACACGCCCCTCGGAAGCGTCTGGCAAGACACCGTCCAGGACAAAGGCGGCGTGGGCAGCGAAAGCATCCGCAAACATTACATCGCCGAGAAGGACGACTATCGGGTGATGAAGTATCTGGTCGAAAATTCGGTCGTCCGCCGCAACGACGAGCTGCTCCGCGCGCGGATCGAAAACCTCGGCGGCGACGGGATCGTGCTGGGGCGCATCGACCGCAGCCCGCACCAAAAATGCCTCATCGAACTGGTCGGCCCGGAAAAATTCCTCCTCGATCTCTACACCGATCCCGAGCCGGCGCTGGAATTGCTCGACGCCTTGGACCGTCAGCTCGACCGCTCGTTCGAGATGATCGTCGAGTCGGAGGCGGAGATACTTTGGCAGCCGGACAACGTCACTTCGGACATGACGCCGCCCAAGTCGTTCCGGGAGCATTGTCTGCCGTTTTACCAAAAACATTCGGCCGAGGCCCGAGCGGCGGCCAAGCCCTACGCGGCCCATTTCGACGGACGCACCAAGGCCCTGCGGGAGTTGATCGCCGGCAGCGGCATCGACGCGATCGAGTCGCTCTCGCTGCCGGAGATCGGCGGCGATCAGACGCTGGCCGAGGCGCGGGCGGCATTTCCCGGCATGGTGATAATTCCCAATCTGCCCGCCAACTGGTGCCTCCGCGCCGACGAGGAGATCGCCGCGTCGGTCCGCGGCCTGCTGGCCGAGGCGGGCGACGAGCTGCCTTTCATGCTCTCTGTCAGCGAGGACATTCCGACGACCGAATGGAAGCGCGTCTTGCCGATAGTCGCCCGCACGATGGCGGAGTGAAAGCCGGCGAATCACTTGGCATCGTTCGCGGCGGCTTCCAACACCAACACCTCGAACGGCCGCAAACGAATTGGCAGTTCGCCGTCGGCCGCCGTGGAGATCGTCGCTCGGCCGGCGTCTTCCTTCCAAGGACTTTTCAGCGAATACTTTCGCGGCGCGTTCGGCGGCAACTCGAAAGCCTTCTCCAAATTCAGGGCGAACGCGGCCGGCTTTCCGCTCGGATTGCGCAGGGCGACGATGCCCTTTCTCGGCGACCATGAGGCGTAGCCGTAGACCTCCGCCTTGCTCGCGTCGCCGCCGACGAAGTGCGTGTCGACCAGCACGTCGGCGTTTGCCCGCGTCCACAGGGCCGCTTCGGCCAGCGCGTCCCACGTCTCGGACGACATCATCCCCGGCGAAATGTATAGCTCTTGCAACTGCGTGCCCGAGGCGAAGAACATGCGGATTTCATCCTTGATGTCCTTCAAGTCGCCGGCCATCCGGGTAGCGGTTCCCAAACGGCCGATCGTGATGCCTTGGGTAATCAGGGAGTTCAATGGATACAACGGGGCGCGTCGAGCGATCATCTCTTGCACGACCGCGTCGCGATAGGTGATCCACTGCTGGCGCATGCTCCCCGCCCCGTGGAAACCCATGTCCCGATCGTTGCGCCAGATGTTGTCGCCGTGCCAGAGCCAAAACGGCGAGGGCCAAGTTCCCACCGTGGTGTTGATGTAAATGTCCGGTCGGGCTTTGCGGAGATCGGCGATCAGCCGCGTCATGGCCTCGATGTCGGCCGCCTCCTCGGGCGTGGGGCGACGATACGGCTTGCCCAAGGCCGTATTGCCGATGCCGAAATCGTCGAACTTGAACGTGTTCGCGCCGAACTTCTCGATCATGCCGAGGCAGACCTCGCGGAAACGGTCGAAGTATTTCGGTCCCGCCGGCGAGAGGCCGTGTGCGTTCAGCTCGAAGCCACGTCGGCGGCCGAACTCGCGGCGTTGTTCGCCCAGCGGTCCGCCGCCGCCGCAAGGCGAGAGCCAAGCGCCTATCGTCGAGCGGTATTTTTCGGCCGCCTCCCGGAGCGGCGCGAACCCGCGCGGAAAGCCTTCGTGAAATCCCCACAGCGTGCTCGGATCGTCCCAGCCGTTGTCGAAAACGAACGAGTCCATCTCGACTCCTCGTTTCTCGATCAACTCCCGGCCGAACGACTCAATCGCTTCCAGGGCCTGCCGCTCGTCGAACTTCCGACACGCCCAGGAGATGTCGTAATAACAGTTGTAATGCAGGAAGGGTCGATAAGGCCGCGGCCGCTCGCGCTCGACGTGGCAAAGGAACGCCCTCCGCATTTGTCCCGGCGGGGCCACGCCCACGACCGACCAACAGGAAAATAAATCGGGAGACCTGGTTCCCAAGCTCTGCTTGGGAACCACTGCGTTCCGACGCTCCGCGTCGATGAATTTCAGCCGACACCGCACCCGTCCATCGCTTCCTTCGTTGTCGGCCAACGGGCTTTCGCAAGCAAAAAACATATTGCCCGAGACGACCGGCGAGCCGAGCGTTTCGCCGACTTGGTTCGCTTTTTCGGCGGGCAGGTCGAGCGCGACGATCTCCTTGAGCGGGAAATCCTCGCTCCTTGCATGGACGACGATTTCCTGACGGACGTAATTCGCCCCGTCGCGCAACACCGCCCGCCAACGGACTCGCAGCTTGCCGTCCTTGTCCGCCAGCACGGCGGAGAGTTGTTTCCCAGCGAAGCGGTCGCCGGCGCGGAGCGCGTCATTGTCCGCCGGAATTGTCTCGACGCGGGGATCGCCGATCAGCGTCATTTCGGAGGCTTTAACCGTCTCTCCTTCGCTCAGCGCCAATTCGAAAAGTTCGCCGCCGGGCGGGATTTTCGAGTTTGCTTGCTTGTCCTCGACGCCGTCGGGGAGCAAATGTCCGTCTTCGATCCGCCATCGGGCGGCGAGCGCGTCGTTTTGCAAACTCAGCAGGTTTGACTGAATCGCGGCTCTCGCCTCGCCCGGCGCGGGGCCGGGATATTCGACGGCCCGGCACGCCGCCGCCCATATTACACAGGCAACAATCGAGAAAACGGAAGCAACGAGGCGTAGATAAATCGGCACGGGACGCTCCTTCATAAGCGGCGGGGTCAATACTCTTTCGCGTCGATCGGCGCGCCGTCGGCGCGGCTGCCGAGGAGCCTGTGGATCGGCTCCGCGATCGTGTAGCTGATCCATTGCACGGAGCCGTCGCAGAACGACATGTGCAGGCCGCCGGCGTGGGCGCTGCCGAAGCTGAAACCATCCGGCATGCCCGGAGTGTCCTGCATGGGAGAGGAGTATGTGCAACGATAATGGTCGTTGTCGTAGCCCTGCATGAGACATTCGTTATCCGCGCCGTCGAGGCCCGTGGTGTAATGGTCCGGATTGAGGTATTTCTCGCCGATAAGGTACGTATTGCTCAGCCCGTCGCTCACCTGGCCCACCGTGATCATGCTCATCATGTAAGAGACGCCGTTGTGCGTGTCGAGAACGGCTTCCCAGGTTGGGGTCAGCCAGGGACGAAGGGAATCGTCTCCTTGGATGTACGACCCCGGCCCGTCGTAAATATAGTTGTATTCCTGGCTGCCCGCGTTCATGGCGTAGTCGGGCCGCGGCACCAGTGTGATCTCCGAATAGTTTGCGTTGTAGAAGTTCGGAGCGCCCGAAGGGCCGGCGCCGAAGGGATAGAGCAGCGGCGCCCGGCGGGTGGGACAGGAGCACATAAAAAGCGGCTGAGTGGCTAGTCGAAGGCGGCTGCTCTTTTTTTGCTCGTCGGTCTCGCCGGCGCCGATGTCGCGCAGGGCCTGTTGCTCCAGCCAGGGAAGGACGTTGAATATCCAACCGCCGGGCTGATGCCAATCGAAGCCGCGGTCGGGGTCGCCCAGCCACCGATAGCCCCAGCCCCCGGTGGGATAATGGCCGTGCGTCTCTTCGTGGCCGATGCAGGCCAGGGAGAGTTGTTTGATGTTGTTCTGGCACTGCAACCTTCTGGCGGCCTCGCGGGCCGCTTGGACCGCCGGCAGCAACAACGCGATGAGGATGCCGATGATCGTTATTACGACAAGGAGTTCGACTAGCGTGAAGGCGCGTGGGGTCGGGGATGCGGGGGTGGCACTGGCGTCCCGCCAGTGTTGTGAGTTACGCGGGCGAGACGCCCGCGCCACCCGTCCGTTTAGCCGCCGCGTCC
>JAFGLH010000259.1 GCA_016928165.1 Pirellulales bacterium
AACTTCGGTTTTTCATGCGCCAACCGCCCTCACCCCCGACCCCTCTCCCGCTTGCGGGAGAGGGGAGTAATTATTGAACGGCCGCAAAGGATGCGCACCCATGAAAAACAGAAGCGGAAATGTCCGCGATGCAAGCCGCATGCCGCCCCCCAGCCACCGTTTTTGCCGACGCTGACCGTCGAACAGAAGATCAAAATGCATGAGTACTTACAGGCTGCGTGAACCACCAAACTGGAAACGGCATTGAGTGGCGCCCTAATCTTTATTCCCGACAAAGCAGTAGCGTCCCGATTTATGATGGAGTGGCGGTTAAACTGCCACCCCAACGATTGCCGCCCCGACGAAGTGGTGCGGCGGGGATGCGTCGTCCCCCTGGCCTGAGCTTCGCAAATTAGATAAATTGGTTTGTTTCATCAACAACCAACGCGGAGCAAGATTCTCATGGAAATGGAACAACTGGTGGCCTTGTGCCGGCGGCGGGGATTCCTGTTCCAGTCGAGCGAGATATACGGCGGATTGCAGGGCTTTTGGGACTACGGCCCGCTGGGCGTGGAACTGAAACGGAACGTCCGCGAGGCCTGGTGGCGCGACATGGTCGCCGCCCACAACGAACTGGAGCCGCCGGCCGGCGCCCCGTCGGCCTACGAGATGGTCGGGCTGGACTGCTCGATCATCATGCACCCGCAGGTCTGGAAATGCTCCGGCCACTACGACTTGTTCCACGATTTCATGCAGACCTGCCGGCAATGCAAAAAACTCTTTCGATCAGATCATGTTTGGGAAATGCTGAAAGAGTCGGATTGGGTTAAGTCATTTGCCACAACAACCTCTCCTGGACCGCAACCCGATCGTATTCGAGTTGACGGCGGATCAATGCTGAGATGGGCTAAAACAAAAGGGAAAAAAGTCGCTCCCGGTTTGGCGCTAGTTCGTAATCCGGAAGTTACGCTTTCATGGTTGGTTGAACACATCGAGAAAAATCCTGACGAGGTGCTTAGCATCCCCACTATACTCCAGTTTGTTGCAACGGAACAATTTGCCGTCACTGGATTGCAAACGCCTTGCCCCGCATGTGGAGGCGATCTTACCGAGCCGCGCGAATTCAATTTGATGATGGAAACCTACACCAGTCCGATACGCGACGAAAGCACCAAGGCGTTTCTACGCCCCGAGACGGCCCAGGGGATTTTCGTCAATTTCAAAAACGTGTTGGACAGCAGCCGGGTGCGGATACCCTTCGGCATCGCCCAGATCGGCAAGAGTTTCCGCAACGAGATCACCCCCCGCAACTTCACCTTCCGCTCGCGGGAGTTCGAGCAGATGGAGATCGAGTTCTTCTGCCGGCCGGAAACCTCGCCCGAGTGGTATCGCTACTGGCGCGACCGGCGCTACAAATGGTACGTGGATTTGGGATTGGCGGGCGACCGGCTGCGGCTCCGCGACCACGAAGCGGACGAGTTGAGCCATTATTCTTGCGGGACGGCCGACATCGAATACGCCTTCCCTTTCCTGCCGGCCGGCGAGTTCGGCGAGTTGGAAGGCGTGGCCCATCGCGGCGACTTCGACCTCCGCAGCCACGCCGAGGGAAAACTCGTCCGCAAGGGAGATGATTTCGTCGTCGAGGCCGACGCCGAAGGGAACCCCAAATATCGCGGCAGCGGAAAAGACCTCAATTATTTCGACGATCAGACGAAAGAACGATTCATCCCACACGTAATCGAGCCGTCGGCCGGGGCGGACCGGGCGGCGCTGGCCTTCCTCTGCGAGGCATACCGGGAAGACGAGGCCCCGGACGAGCACGGCAAGCCGGTCAAGCGGGTGTTCCTGAAGCTGCACCCCCGGCTGGCCCCGATCAAGGCGGCCGTCTTTCCGCTGGTCAAGAAGGACGGCATGCCCGAGATCGCCCGGGATATCTACAAATCACTCAAGCCGCACCTGAACGTCTTTTACGACGAGAAGAGCGCGGTCGGCCGCCGCTATCGCCGCCAGGACGAGATCGGCACCCCATTCTGCATCACGGTCGACAGTCAAACGCTCCAGGATGGCACCGTAACGATCCGCGACCGCGACACGCTCGAACAATGCCGGATACACAAGGACGCGTGTCTGGGTGAGTTGCAGAAGCGTCTAATCGGATAAATAATTTACCGGATTTCCGCGAGCCGCTAGCGGAATTCCGTTAATCTTAAACTTCTCAATTGCGAAGCGAGTCGGCCCGCGGGCTGCAACCCTTTGCCGCGATTGGTGTTCTCTCGATTCGCGGCGTGAATCCTTCGTTTGGCACGATCGTTGCTATAAGCGGCCGGGCGCGATCAAGTTATTCCGTTTCGATTTTTAATTTTTCACCGGGAGCGAATCATGGCCCCCCCAAACGGCGACAAAGGCACTGCGTTGCTGGAGAAACTGAGTAGAATAGACAGCGGGAAACCGCCGTTCGGTTGTATGCAATGCGGACTCTGCGCGGCCACCTGCCCGCTGGGACCGGCGATGGAATATCCGCCGCGGAAACTGATACTTCAAACGATAGCGGGCAATTTGGACAAGGTGCTGACCAGCCCGTCGCTGTGGATGTGCGTGGCCTGCTACGCCTGCTCGAAGCGTTGTCCGCGAGGAATCGAGTTGACCGAAGAGCTTTGGCCGGCGTTGCGCGACGCGGCCATGCAAGAGGGCCACCAACCGCCCGCCGAATTGCAGGAAACCTTCCAGAACGTGTTCAAATACGGCAACGTATTGGGCAAATCCCCCCGGCAACGACTGCAATGGGCCAAGGATTTGGACGTTCGGGTATTGGACCTCTCGAAGGATCCGAAGCCGGTCGACGTGCTCTGGCTGGTCGGCTGTTATCCGTCCTATTATCCCCGCAACCAGGGCGTTGCCCGCTCGTTCGCGCGGATAATGACCGAATTGGGCGTCTCCTGGGGCATTTTGGGGACCAAGGAAAAGGCCGTCGGCGAGTGCGACCGGATGTTCGGCGAGGAGGGATTGTTCGAGACGTTGGTCGAGCAGAACAGGCAGTTGTTCGACGAACAGGATTTCGGCAAGATCGTGGTCCTCGATCCGCACGCCTTCCGCGCCTTGCAGAGCTTTTATCCGCGGTTCGGCGCCTGGTATCCTGTGCAGCACTATACCCAGTTTCTCGAGGAATACATCGAGCAGTTGAAACCGCTGATGGTCAAGCCGGTCGAGGCCGTGGTGACATATCACGACAACTGCTGCGTGGGGCGGCGCTGCGAGTGCTACGACCCGCCACGAGAGTTGCTCAAGCTGATTCCCGGCGTCAAGCTGGTCGAGATGTCCCGCAACCGCGACGACTCGCTCTGTTGCGGCGGCGGCGGCGGTGGCATGTGGCTCGACGCCCACATCGTCGCCAATGGCGGCCGGCGACTATCCGACGAACGGGTCCAGCAGGCCGCCGACACCGGGGCGGACACCTTGGCCGTCTCGTGTCCCTACGAGCTGTCGCGGTTCGAGGACGCCGCCAAAGTCACCGGCCTGGAAGGCAAACTAAAGGTCAGAGACATTATCGAACTAATGGCCGAATCGATGGATTTGGGCGAAAGGAGCATTGCGTAACCATACAGCCGCGACCGTTGGTCGCGCCGTTCAGCAAGCCGGGGCGGCAGCATAAACGCCGCCCCAACAACGGATTTAAGGAGCATAGCATGAACATCGTTGTAGTGGTCCGCCAAGTGCCGGACCTGATCGAACCGTTGGAGATCGCCTCCTCGGGCGACGCGCTCGATTTGGACGCCGCCTCGTTCATTATCAACGAGTCCGACGACCACGCCCTGGAGCAGGCGTTGCTGCTGAAGGAGGCCGGCGGCGGCGGCGTGACCGTCGTGGCGTTGGATTTCGGCGACGTGGACAACTCGCTTTACGCGGCGGCGGCCAAGGGGGCCGATCGGATCGTTAAAATCGCCTTCGACGGAGACGTTCCGCCGCCGGCCCGCGAGTCGGCCGCGCTTTATGCCGAAGCAATCAAGCCGCTTGGGGCCGATCTGGTGTTGGTCGGTGTGCAGGCCCACGACGAACTGGACGGGGGATTGTCGCCGTTTCTGGCCGCGGCGTTGGGAATGCCCTACGTCGGCGTGATCCGCGGCGTCAAGGCCGGCGACGCGCCCGGCTCCGTCGTTGCATGCAAGGAGTTCCCCGGCGCTGTGATGGCGCGGATGAACGTCAAGCTGCCGGCGCTGTTGGGCATCCTCGGCGCGGACCAGCCGCCCCGCTACGTCCCGGTCAGCCGCATCCGCGGGGCGATGAAAACGGCGCAATTCGAGGAGTCGGCCGTCGCGGCCGCGGTCGCCGAGCCGTTGCTGAAGGTCGGCGGTCTTTCGCCGCCGGCGCCGGCCGCCCGGGCCGAGATGCTCGCCGGCTCCGAGGAGGAGATCGCCGGTCGGATCGTCGAGATTCTTGCCGAGAAAGGATTGGTGAAATGAGCGCACAAGACGTATTAGTATTGGTTGAAACCCGCGGCGGAGCGGTGGCGGACGCGACCTTCGAGTTGTTGGCCGCCGCGCGCGAACTTGCCAAGGCCTCCGGCGGAGAAGTGTTGGCGGTGGCGCTCGGCGCGGCACGCGCCGAGGAACTAAAGGCCGCCGACCGGATCATCGCCGTGGATGATCCGCTGCTGGCCGATTATTCGCCCGAGCCGTTTGTCGCGGCCGTGCGGGAGGTGGTTGCGGCCGAGCAGCCGCGGGCGGTGCTGGTCGGCTCGACGTCGATCGGTTGGGACGTGGGTCCGTTGCTGGCCGCGCGTTTGAACGCCCCCTTGGCGACCGGCTGCCAGTCGGTCCGCCTCGAAGGGAACGACCTGCTGGCGACTACTTCGTTTTGCGGGGGAAAGATGACGGCCGAATGTAGTTTGAAAGGCGCGCCGGCGATCCTGATGATGTTGCCCGGCTGCTGCCGACCTAGCGAGGAAACAGGCAAGGGGGCCGTGGAGCAGCGCAAACCGTCGGCGCCGCTGGCGGCGGGGGCGGTCGCTTTCCAAGAGTGGATTTACCCCGAGGCCGGCGACGTGGACATCACGCAGCAGAACGTGTTGGTGGCCGTCGGTCGGGGAATCCAGCAGCAGGACAACGTCGAGTTGGCCGAGGAATTGGCCCAATCGCTGGGCGGGGCGGTCGCCGCGTCCCGGCCGGTGATCGACCAGGGCTGGCTCCCCTCTACCCGGCAGGTGGGCAAGTCGGGAATGACCGTCAAGCCGAAATGTTTCCTCGCCCTGGGAATCAGCGGCGCGCCGGAGCACGTCGAAGGGATGAAAAACTCGGAACTGATAGTCGCGGTGAACACCGATCCGAACGCGCCTATTTTCGACGTGGCCCATTACGGCGCTGTGGCCGACATCGTGGATCTCATACCCGCTTTGACCGAATCGCTCCAAAAGCGATAGGAGAAGGCTCATGCCAACGGAAACGAAATTCTTGGGCCTCTACGGCGCGATCTGGCTGGCGATTCTTCTGGTCGTCGCTTCGGCGCTGTTCGCCATGAGAGTCGTTCAGTTGATTAGGGTTTTGACGCTGGGGCGTAAAGAGAATCGCTTGGACCACTTGGGCCAACGGCTTTTGATGTTCCTCAGAGAGGTGATGGGCCAATCGCGGATGATCAAGGGCGAGTCGATCATCAACTGGGCGCATCCGCTGATATTCTGGGGTTTTTGCTTCTTCCTGATTGCCTCGGGCCTGATGTTCGTCGGCGGGATTCTCGCCCCCTGGTTGTGGATTCCCCAGGCCGAGCAGATTCCCATCATCGGCACGTTCGTCGATCTATTCGCCGTGGCGGTGCTGATCGGCCTGATCGCCTCTTCGATCCGCCGCTATATTCTCACTCCGCCGGGGCTGCAACGAACGCTTGACGCGACGATCGTGGTGCTTCTCATTGCGGCGTTGATGATCACCTACCTGCTGGCCGAGGCGGGCGGGAAGACGCGGGAGGAAATGCTCGCCGCTCAAGGCGCCGCCGCACACCACGGCTGGGGGCAGACTTGGCTGCCGGCAGGGCAGGCGCTGGCCACGGGACTCCACGCCATCGGCCTCGGGAGCCAAACGATAGTTCAGATCGGCGTGGTTAGCTGGTGGATCCACGCCTCGATCCTCCTCCTTTTCCTGGTCTACCTGCCGTACTCGAAACACATGCACCTGATCTGGGCGCCATTCGCCGTGTTCCTGGCCGAATTGCCCTACACCGAATCGCTCCCGCCGGCTGAATACGGCGAACAGAAGGCGGAGGCCACGGAGAACCCCCTCTCGCGGTTCACCTGGCGAATGTTGATGAACGCCTACACATGCGCCGAGTGCGGGCGTTGCGAGCGGGTTTGCCCGGCCGCTTCCAGCGGCGCGGCGCTCTCGCCGCGACAGGTCGTCCATGACCTGAAACACTGCGTGCTTGCCGACGGACTGGCGGCGCTGAAGGACCGCCCGCCGAAGGAAAACGGCGAAAAACTGATCGGCGACATCATCAAGTCGGGGGCACTTTGGGGTTGCGCCACCTGCCGGGCGTGCGTGGACATCTGCCCGGTGCGAAACGAACACGTATCGCTTATCATCGAGATGCGGCGGAAGCTGGTCGAGGACGGCGTCGTCGACGCCAGTTTGATGGAAACGCTCGTCTCGCTACAGCGATACGGCAACTCGCAATCGAAGTCGGCGCGGAAACGCCACGATTGGGCGAAGGACCTGCCCGTGCCCGTCAAGGACGCCCAAAAGGAGCCGGTCGAAACGCTGTGGTTTCTCGGCGATTACGCGGCCTTCCATCCCTCGGCGGTCCGCATCTCGCGGATGGTGGCGCAGGTGTTCCACGCGGCGGGGTTGGATTTCGGCACGCTGGGCAACGCCGAACAATCGGCCGGAAACGACGTGCGGCGGGTGGGCGAAGAGGGTCTGTTCGAGATGCTCGCCGAAAAGAACGTCAAGGCGCTCTCGAAGGCCGACTTTCAACGGATAGTCACCACCGATCCGCACACCTACCACGCGCTGAAGCACGACTATCCCCGCTTCGGCCTGGAGAGGCCGGTGTTTCACTACACCGAGATATTGGACGAATTGCTCGCCGCCGGCAAACTGCCGCTGAAGCACCAGTTGCCCAGTCGCTGCACCTATCACGATCCCTGCTATCTCGGCCGATACAACGGCGTCTACGACGCGCCGCGGCGAATAATCGAGGCGGTGGGAATGAAGCTGGTGGAGATGCCGCGGAACCGCGAAAACAGCTTCTGCTGCGGGGCCGGAGGAGGAAAGATTTGGATGCAGGACGAGGAGGGCGTCAGCGAGCGCCCCGCCGATCTGCGCCTCAAGGAAGTCCTTCAACTGGAAGGCGTGACGGACATCGTGGTGGCCTGCCCGAAAGACCTCGTGATGTTCGAGGACGCAGTGAAGACAATCGCCTCGACCCCGCCGCTGTGCGTGGTCGACGTCGGCGAATTGGTATTTGAAGCGATGGGATTGTCGTCCCAACTCAAGGAGCAAAAAGCATGAGCGACAATGAAACCCTACGGATCGGCGTATACGTCTGCCATTGCGGCACGAACATCGCCGCGGTGATAGACGTCGAGGCGCTGACGAAGTTCGCCGAGGGGCTGCCGCACGTCGCCCTGGCCCGTAATTACAAATACATGTGTTCCGACCCCGGCCAGGAACTGGTCAAGCAGGACATTGCCGAATACGGCCTGAACCGGATCGTCGTAGCCGCCTGCTCGCCGAACCTGCACGAGCCGACCTTTCGCCGCGCGGCCGAGGACGCCGGGTTGAACCGCTTCCTGGTCCAAATGGCGAACATCCGGGAGCAAGTCGCTTGGGTGACCGAGGATGGCGAACTGGCCCTGGAAAAGGCCAAGGCACACGTCGCCGGCGCCGTTCGACGAGTGGCCAGACACGAGGCCCTGCAACGACAGTTCGTCCGCATCACGCCCCGCGCGATGGTCGTCGGAGGCGGCATCGCCGGAATCCAGGCCGCGTTGACGTTGGCCGAGGCCGGCAAGGAAGTGGTGCTGGTGGAACGCGAGCCGTCGATCGGCGGGCACATGGCGATGTTCGACAAGACGTTTCCCACGCTCGACTGCGCCGCCTGCATTCTCACCCCCAAAATGACCAGCGTGAAGGTCAATCCGAACATCAAATTGCTGACCTATAGCGAGATCGAGTCGGTCGAAGGCTCGGTGGGCAATTTCAAGGTAAAGGTCCGCCGAAAGCCCCGTTACATCAACGAGGACCTGTGCGTCGGCTGCATGCAGTGCATCGACGGCTGCGTGTTCACCCAGGCCAAGTTTCCCAATTCGTTCGATCAGGGCCTGGGAATGCGCAAGCCGGTTTGGGTTCCCTTTCCCCAAGCGGTCCCGCCCGTGCCGGTGGTCGATCCCGAGGTCTGCCTGCAAATCGCCCGCGGCAAGTGCAAGCAGGGGTGCGTCGAGGCCTGCGGCGAGCGGGGCGCGTTCGACTTCGACCAGCAGGAAAAAATCGAGGAATACGAAGTCGGGGCAATCATCATCGCCACCGGCTTCAAGGCGTTCGATCCTTCGGTTATTCCCTACTACGGCTATGGAAAATATCCAAACGTCTACACCAGCCTGGAGGTCGAGCGGCTGCTGAACGCCGGCGGTCCGACCGGCGGAAAACTCATCCTCCGCGACGGCTCCACGCCCAAAAAGGTGGGCATTATCCACTGCGTGGGCAGCCGCGACGTGAACTACCACGAATACTGCTCGCGGGTCTGCTGCATGTACTCGCTGAAGATCGCCCACCTGGTCCGCGAAAAGACCGGGGCCGAGGTCTACAACTGCTACATCGACATACGCGCGCCCGGCAAGGGCTTCGAGGAGTTCTACAACCGCGTGCAGAACGAGGGGGTGCAGTTCGTCCGCGGCAAAGTCGCCGACATTACACCCGTCGCCAACGGGTCCGGCCCCCTGGTTATGAAGGTCGACGACACCCTGCTGGGACATATCCGCGAAATCGAGGTGGACATGGTGATTCTGGCCGTGGCGCTCGAGCCGCATGCGGACGCCGGCGAGGTCCGCCGCAACTTCGGCATCTCCTGCTCGAACGAGGGCTTTTTCCTGGAAAAACACCCCAAACTGGCGCCGGTCAACACGGCCAACGACGGCGTGCTGGTGGCCGGGGCCTGCCAGGGGGCCAAGGACATCCCCGACACGGTGGCACAGGCAGACGCCGCGGCGGCCAAGGCTCTGGCCATGATCGACGCCGGCGAGATCGAACTGGAGCCGAATACCGCCTGGATAGACGAGGAAATGTGCTCCGGCTGCAAAACCTGCATCAACCTCTGCCCGTTCCAGGCGATCACCGCCGACGAGGAGCGAAAAATCGCCGTTATCGACCAGGCGCTCTGCAAGGGCTGCGGCACGTGCGTGGCCGCATGCCCCTCGGGCGCGGCCAAGCAACACCTCTTCGGCGACCGGCAAATCGACGAGGAACTGGAAGGATTGATGAATTACGTCTAGCCGTGTAAACTACAAGATTTGGCCTCCATGCTTTGCGTGGAGGTGCGCGTGTCCAGCGCGGCGATGATGTGGTTGTAACCGTTCATGGACCGGGGACTGGCTCAATTTTTCGCCCTTTCAAGAATGAAAAATGTGCCTGTCCACTTCACCGCCCCGTGAACGATTACCGCTATGTGCCGTGCCGCGATTTTTACCCGCACCGATAACTAAATACCATCCACTAACGAGCAACAGATGAGCACGTTCAACCCAAAAATCATTGCCTTCATGTGCAACTGGTGCAGTTACACGGCGTCCGATCTGGCCGGCACGGCAAGGATCAAGTACTCGCCTTGCGCGAGGATCATCCGCGTGATGTGCAGCGGCCGGGTGGACCCCAGCTTCGTCCTAAAGGCCTATGCTCTGGGCGCCGACGGAGTGATGATCGCCGGCTGCCACCCCGGCGACTGCCACTATATCAACCAGAATTACAAAACCATGCGCCGCTACGCCATGCTCCACCACTTCATCGAGCAAATGGGCATCGAGAAAGACCGCCTGCGGCTGGTCTGGGCCTCGGCGGCCGAGGGTCAATACCTGGCCGAGTCGATCGACCAATTCGTCGAAGACGTTCGCAAGCTGGGACCGCTGAATTGGACCGGCGTTTGGGAAGACGAATTCCGCAGCGAGGAGGCCCTCGAAGAGATAGCCGCCGAACACGCCGAAGCGATGGAGGTGCAAGCATGAACGAAAAGAAAAAGAAGAGTAAACTGGCGATGTATTGGGCGGCCTCCTGCGGCGGCTGCGAAATAGCCGTCCTGGCCCTGAACGAGAAAATCCTCGACGTCGACGCGCACTTCGATATCGTCTTCTGGCCGGTGGCCCTGGACGCCAAGACGCGCGACGTGGAGAAAATGGCCGACGGCGAGATCGACGTCTGCCTGTTCAACGGCGGCATCCGCACCAGCGAGCAGGAATACATGGCCCGCCTGCTGCGGCAAAAATCGAAGGTCCTGGTGGCCTTCGGCTCCTGTTCCCACGAAGGGTGCATTCCCGGCCTGGCAAACGCCAGCGGGCGGCGGGCAATCTTCGACACCGTCTATCACAAAACGCCCTCGACCGAAAACCCCGACCGGATCGAACCGCAAGTGAAGACGAAAATGCCCGAGGGCACGCTCTACCTGCCGGCGTTTTACGACACGCTGCGGACGCTGGACCAGACGGTCAAAGTGGACTATTACCTGCCCGGCTGCCCGCCCGAAGCCGATCGTATCTGGGACGCGCTGACGGCGATCATCTCCGGCGCGCTGCCTCCGCTCGGCTCGGTGATCGGCGCCGAGACGACCGTCTGCGACGAATGTCCGCTGAAGAGGACCGAAAAGAAGATCAAGAAGTTTTACCGCACGTGGGAGAAAATTCCAGACGGCGAAACCTGCCTGCTGGAGCAGGGGATACTCTGCTGCGGGATCGCCACCCGGGCCGGCTGCGGGGCGCGCTGCCCGAAAGTCGGCTCGCCCTGCATCGGCTGTTACGGTCCGAACGAGGGCGTCCACGACCACGGCGCCCGGATGATGGCCGCCCTGTCCTCGGTGATCGACTCGGACGACCCCGAGGAGATCGCCCGGATCATCCGCGAGGGAATTCCCGACCCGATCGGGAGTTTTTATCGCTTCGGACTGGCGGCCAGCCACCTGCGGCGGAAGAAGGAAAAGCAAATTGCAAAATGAAAAATGCAAAATGAATACTGAAAACTGATTACCGACAACCGACAACTCAACGCCATGAAACGCATATCCATCGACCCGATTACCCGGCTGGAAGGCCACGGCAAAATCGACATTTTCCTCGACGACGAGGGAAACGTAGCCAACTGTTATCTGCAAATACCCGAGCTTCGCGGCTTCGAGCAGTTCTGTGTGGGCCGACAAGCCGAGGACATGCCCAACCTGACCTCGCGCATCTGCGGCGTCTGTCCCGAGGCTCACCACATCGCGGGCACGAAGACCCTGGACGACCTGTTCCACGTCGATCCGCCGCCGACGGCAAAGAAACTCCGCGAGATGTTCTACAACATCTTTTTCGTCACCGACCACACGACCCATTTCTACGCCCTGGCCGGGCCGGACTTCGTCGTCGGCCCCACCGCCCCGGTCGCCGAGCGGAACATCCTGGGCATCATCCGCAAGGTCGGCATGGAAATCGCCGGCAAGGTGCTGAAAATGCGCCGCGACGGACACAATATGATCGAACTGATCGGGGGGCGGAAGGTGCATCCCAACTGGGGCCTGCCCGGCGGGGTCAGCCGCGGAATAAACGAAGAGCAACGCAAGGAGATTGAACAACTGGGCCGCGACGCGATCGAGTTCGGAAAGTTCTCGATCAAACTATTCGAGGACCTCGTGCTCGGCAACAGCGATTACCTGAAGATCGTCACCGGCGACGTCTACATCCACCGCACCTACAACATGGGCACGGTCGACGAGAACAACCTGGTGAACTTCTACGACGGACAAATCCGCGTCACCGGCCCCGACGGAAAGGAGCACGCCAAGTACGCCCCGGCCGACTATCGCGAGTACATCGCCGAGCGGGTCGAGCCGTGGAGCTACCTGAAATTCCCCTATCTGAAAAAGATCGGTTGGAAGGGGTTCGTCGACGGGGTCGAGTCGGGCGTCTACAAGGCCACGCCTCTGTCGCGGCTGAACGCCGCCGAAGGGATGGCGACTCCCTTGGCCCAGATCGAGTATAAAAAGTTTTTCGAGACACTGGGCGGCAAGCCGGTCCACCACACGCTGGCCACCCACTGGGCGCGGCTGATCGAGTTACTCTACTCGGCCGAGCGGTGGGTCGAACTGGCGACCGATCCCGAGATCACCGGAAAGGAGTATCGCGTGCTGCCTACCGAAACGCCCACCGAGGGGATCGCCTCGGTCGAAGCCCCCCGCGGCACGCTCACCCACCACTATAAAACCGACGAGCGGGGAATCATCACCAACGTCAACCTGATCGTCGGCACGACGAACAACAACGCGCCGATCTCGATGTCGGTCAAGCGGGCCGCGGAGTCGTTGATTGGCAAGGACAGGCCGCCCACCGAGGGCCTGTTGAACATGGTGGAGATGGCCTTCAGGGCATACGACCCGTGCTTCGGCTGCGCCACGCACAGCCTGCCCGGCCAGATGCCGCTGGTCGTGCAAATCCGCGGCCCTCAAGGACAAGTCCTGGAACGGCTGTCGCAGTACGTTTCATAATGCCGCGACCGGCGGTCGCGCCAATGCAGAATTTGCGTAACCGTTCACAGGGGACTGCCCCGATTTTCGCGGTTCACCGCGAAAATGGGACTGTCCCCCTCGGCGGCGAAGGGGGCAGGCACATTTTTCGCCCTTGAAAGGGCGAAAAAATGAGCCAGTCCCCAGCCCGTGAACGGTTACGAATTCGCGGTTGTTGCTGAAACGTGTTATCGAGCGCGACCAACGGTCGCGGCTTTATAATTTACTTCGGCAGAAACCGCATCGAGAGCACAGCCTCGCCGGCCGGACCGCAGTCGGCCTCGACGGCGAACGTCTCGATCTCTTTGGCCGCATCGGGCACGTCCAGCGACAACCCCAGCTCTATCCGCTCGCCCCCCGCAATACGGATCGTTTTTTGCGCCAGCGTCGGTTTCCAATTCTCAGCCCCTTTGAGCGTTAGTTGAACGTCGGCCAGCCGGTCGCCGAAATTGTAGACGAAAATCGGCACGCGTTCCTTCTTGCCCTTGGCAATGTGGTAGGCCGATTTGTCCAGATCCACGCGCTCTTTCGGCAGCAGTCCTTGCAAGACGACCGGCGACGGTTTCCCGTCCAGCCATTCGGGCTTTTTCGGCGGCGGGTCGAGATCGAGTTGCTCGGCCGCGTCTTCCGGCAAGACCCAAAAAGTCGGGCTGCCGGATAGCACGACGGCATCGCTTTTTTCCGTTTCGCGGCCGAGGTGGTCGTAGGCCGCGATCGGCTCGGCCGGCAATTTCCACTTCATCGGCTCCTTTTCCTTCCAGGCCGCCAGCACCGTCCGCGTCTGTCCGTCCGGCTTGGCACGGAAGGCGTAGGCGTGAAATGTTTTGTCGTCGTTCTTCAATCGTCCCAGCGGTCGGGCGTCGGCCAGCAGCCGCCCGACGGCCGCCAACGCCAAATAGCCGGGGCGAGGCGTGAAATCGGAACGCAACAGGCCGAACTGCAAATCATTGCCGAAATCGGGCAGGTAGAAGTAAAACGTCATGTCGGCCCCTTCGTGGAACGAAAGGACGTAAATTACTATTACCCGCTCGGCCTGAACGCGGAGGTTCTCGCGGCTCGGCTCGTGGTATTTATCGTTCACGTCGATGGGGACCGGCTTGTTGACTTCGGTCAGCCACATCGGCCGCCCGGCCGAGACCGCCCGGAAGGCGGCGCCCATGCCGGGATAGTTGAAAAACGGATCGTAGGTGTGGTAGTTGAAGGTGTCGAAATAGGGCCAGGCCCGATTGGCGTGGAAATCGCCCAGCGTGGTCGGGCATCGATTCGCGCAGAAGGCGTTTTGAGCGGCGATAACTTTCGGATTGCCCGCCTTCAGCCCCAAATACGAGGCCTTCTGCATGGTAGCGATTTCGCTGCCGGTGTGGTTGCCGAAGTCCCAGGCGTCGGCCTCGTTCCAAGGCTCGATGGCCGGAACCGTTCCCCGCCAACGCTCGGCGACGTGGCGATAGAACTTGTAGGCGTCGCGCAGATCGGCTGGGAAACGACCCCGATGTCCCTCGCTCCAGGTCCAAGGGGGCGCGTTGTGGTTGACCTGCAAGACCTTCAATCCGGCGGCGGTTTGCGCCTCGGCCGACTCGTCGTAGCGTCCCCGTTCGGCGAACTTGGCTCGCTCCGGCTCCAACTCCTTCCACCTGCATCGGTCGCGGACCCAATTCAGCCCGGCCAGCGTGCACAAATTGGCCGCCGCTCGCATCTTTTCCTCGGGATAAGACCAGGCCATGCCCACGTCGCAGGCGACCGGAGAGGTCTCCGGCGTGGGCGCTTTCAGCCGAGCGAGGACTCCGATCGAGATCGGCCGGCGGTTGTTTTCACCGCCCCCTTCGCGTTGAACGTCGTAATAACCTTGCGGGAGCCGTCCGAGCCGGATCCGTCCGCCGCCTTTGCCTTGGCCGACGACCTTTCCGTCGTAATCCGTCACCAGCCATGCTTCAGTCCCATCAGGCAATGTAATCTCTATCTCCTCGCCGGCAAGGAAAATGTTGCCCGGGTGATCGGGCAACGGCTCGGGAATCGTACGCTCCGCGGTCGAGGCGAACGGGACCGCGGCCGCGAAAAACAACGAAAACGCCGCAACGCCAATAATTTTGTTCAACATGAGAAGCACCTCCGGGCAGGAAAAAACGAATCAAGCGGACGCCGATCCGGGAATGACGCGCAGTTGGCAAGATACACGATGAGCAAGTGTCCGTCAACTTGCCCGGCGCAGCGTTTTTTCGACCGCCGGCGCGGCGGCTTGCATCGCCTGTAGGGCCGTCGCGCCGACGGCCATTACACGAGTGCGTGACAATTTCCACTGGCGCGATCTGCGGGGTTTAGGTAAACTGCTTGCGTATGGGTTTACGAACCGATTCCAACACGCAAG
>JAFGLH010000260.1 GCA_016928165.1 Pirellulales bacterium
CTTGCGTGTTGGAATCGGTTCGTAAACCCATACGCAAGCAGTTTACCTAAACCCCGCAGATCGCGCCAGTGGAAATTGTCACGCACCGTGGGGCCGCTTTGTCAAAAATCCCGGCCCATCAATCGCAAAAAACGTAGCGATTATTCGAGATGAAGCGGTGGTTTAACGGCCGTGCCCAGCCGCTACGGCAATCGGCGCTGCCCGTAGAACGGAATTTATTCCGTTTGATTCCGTTCGATATAGAACCGGCTTTTTCGCGGAAACGGATTGAAATCCGTTCTACGAAACTACGGCTCGATCAAGTATGCCTGGCCGTCGATCTCCAGCAGGAGCGGCTCGTCGAAGACCATGTATTGTGCAAGCTCGCGTCCCCCGGCGGCGGCCAGCGCGAAATACTCGTCGCTAAACTGCTTCACCTTGCGGGCGTTCTTCTCCTGTTCCTCGTTCAACCGCGAATCGATCCACTGCCCCTCGCGGCGGAAGAAGGTGCGGTTGCCGATGTTGCGGACGGTTTCGGCGGCCTGTTGCGCTTCACTGGCGACTTCGCCGGCGAAGGGCGTCCCTGCGGCGTCTGCTTCCCTAGGCATGGCGGCGGCGGGCGCTTGTTGGGCCTTTTGGAACGAGCCTTTCATGGCCCGCTGGTTGAATCCTCCCCTGCCGGACGCTTCGCCCAGGGCGTCGAGCCGCTTTTCGGCGCGCCGCGCGTTGCTCGCCACGTCGCGGAGATCGACGCTGTCGTCGGCCATGAACGACGTGTAGTGCGTCAAGATGCCGTGCCGGGTGGAGAGTTCGACGAGCTCCTTTATCAGTTCGTCGTTTTTCCCCTTTAAGTCCAGTTCGTCGATGATTTCGCCTATCCGTCTGACTACCCACAACTTTTCGATGAAGGCGAAGCTTTCGTCATTGCTGCGCTCGGCCAGCGCGGCGGGGAAGTCGAGCTTGTGCGGCTTCCCGCCGACCGTCCCCTCGACGGTCACTTTCGCCGCGCCCGAGCGGCGGTAGCGGCCGACCAGCAGCAACTGCTCGCCGGCGAACAGATCGAATGATTCCTTCGGATAGACGCGGTTGATGGGCGGGGCGTACTCTCCGCCGGACATTTCATCGAATACGAATTGCAAGCGGACGCCGGTCATCACCGGCGATTCGATGCGGTTGTAAAGCTTGCCGATGCTGGCTTCGATGTTTTCGTCGGGGCGAACGAACTCGCTCTGACCGAAGTTCGCCCGGGCGAGCTTGTCCAGCAACCGGCTGTTGACGTCGTAGCCCGCCCCGAAGACGAACAATCGGGCGCGGACGGCGTTGTACCCCCGGGCGTTCTCGACAATCTTCATTTCGTTCACCTCGCCCGCGGTGGGCAGACCATCGGTGAGAAAGACCACGTAGCTCGGCCGCGCGGCGTCCTGCAACTGGCCGAAGGCGGTCCGCAGCGCGGCGTCGATGTCCGTGCTGCCGCCGGCGAAAATACTTTCGACGAACCCCAGCGCCGCGGCGCGGCTCTGCTCGTCGAACCGCTGCAATTCGGGCCGGAACGTCTCCACCGCGCTGTCGTAGGCGACAATGTTGAACAGGTCTCCCTGGCGGAGGTTGTTCAATACGTACTTGAGCGCGTCGCGGACCTGCTCGATCTTCTTGCCGCTCATGCTCCCCGAGCGGTCGATCACCAGCACTACGGTCTTGGCGGGGCGCTGGCGGGCGTCCGCTTCGATCCGCGGCGAGGCCAGCAGCAGGAAATATCCGTCCTCTCCGGCGCCGGGGCGATAGCTCAGCACCCGAGTGCTCAGGTTGCCGCGCCCCACGTCGTAAAACAGCCGAAAATCGCTGGTCGGCACCCGGTTCTTGCTTTCATAAATTATGGTCGCGTGGCGCTCGTCGGGACGGGCGATTTCCACGGCGTGCGTCGGGCTATATACGTTTTTGATCGGGTCGGCGCTCTCGATCGTCGCCCGGATCGACACCTTTTCGGGCGGCGTTGAAGTGTACTTCGCCGTGCTCAGCGGAAAGAGGAAATCGGTCAGCCCCTGATGTTTGCGGAGCAGTTGCGAGTAGCGGAGCGAGACGGCGCGGCTCTCGCCCGGCGGGACGGGAAAGACGCT
This sequence comes from Pirellulales bacterium, assembly GCA_016928165.1. Lineage (GTDB taxonomy): Bacteria > Planctomycetota > Planctomycetia > Pirellulales > Thermoguttaceae > JAHIKV01. Next base: position 2,094 of record JAFGLH010000260.1, read on the forward strand.
GGTGCGGAACAGGCCCGTGCCCATCCATTCCAACAAGGCCGGATCGTGGTTGCGGCGGACGATTTCCTCGTACATCCGCCGCGCCTCTTTCGCGTCGAGAAGCCTGGCCGGATATTCCTTCCCGTCGACCAGCAAAGTCATTTGCTCGACGGCCCCGTCATAGGGCAACGGGAAGACGAACGAAACTTCCAGCGGTTGCCGCCCGTCGTTGACAAACGTCTGCGAGACCTGGACCTGGGCCACCTGGTCGATCAGCCGGGCCTGAACGTCCAACTCCTTGATCTTGTAGCTGATCGGAGGCGGCGGAACGGGACGCGGCGGATGCGGCGGCCAAATGATGATCGGACGCGGCAAGCGGACCCGCTCCGCGACATTTTCGACCACCAGTATGCCCTGCGCCTGGGCGCAAACCGGCGCCAAAAGCACTAGAAACGCGGCAAATTGGACGGAACGACGGTTCATGTTTTTTTCTCCCGCGAACTGAAAGTGAAACGGCAACGTAATGATTATCGTTGGGGCGGCAGTTGCACTGCCGCCCCCTGATTTCGCGGCACTAAGTGGGGAGACAGTACAACTGCCAACCCAACATAGTGATCAGTACGCTACAAGTATGAGACGGTTCGCGGTCGGAAATAGTTCCCGATCCCCGACAGCGGACGGACCACCGCTGCGGCAGGGTGCTGAATGGAAAAAGCGGGAAACCCGGCGAAAGATTCCACCGCCAATCCACCCTATCCCCCCATAAAATGATTGACGCTTTTCGCCGGGCCGCTATGATCTCTATAGATGCTTCTCACACGGCTTAAAAATGTTCTTTCCGTTGCCTTCCCCCGCCGGGAAGGGTGTCTCTCTCCAGTTCCAGTTCCACGAAAGGATTGGCACAATGCAGACGGCCAAGCAACTGTCGGTATCGTTGGTCAACAAACCCGGACGGCTCGCTGACGTGTTGGTGGCACTGAACAAGCAAAAGGTGAATTTTAAGGCGCTGTCGGTGATGGACACCGGCCAACGCGGCACGATCCGTTTCGTGCCGGACGACTGCGACGCCGCTAAATCGGCGCTGGAAAAAATCAACGTCGGCTACGAACCGACGGATGTATTGCTGGTGGAAATCTCGCCGCAAACGGGCGGATTCCAAAAACTCTGCGAAAGGCTCGCCGAAGAACACCTCTCGATCGACTACGCCTACTGCTCCTACGACCACGGAGGAAAGACAAAAGGGGGTGGAATGGCCGTAATAAAGGTTAATGATCGGAACAAGGCCAAGCGAATTCTAGGTGGCAACGGCTCGATGCGGAAAAAAATGCCGTTTCGGCGGATGATGCTTGCGCGGTAAGGCTGGGTAATCGGCGTTGACTGGGATGCTTGGCGAGTTCGCCTCCGGCCGTTTCTGATCTTGTCACGGCCGGCGATTTTTAGGAGACTACCGCCCCTTTTATTGGTGCTGGCGCCGCTACTGGCTTGCCCAGCAGTGCAAAACACGTTTTCGCGTCTTTTTCGAACGACATTGCTGGACAAGCCAGCCGTGGCACTCGGCGTGGACGCGGCGGCTAAATGTTCTGATTGTTGCGATTGTTACATGCGAACAGCGGTTGTATTGATATTGGGCGCGGTGGTTCTAGCCGGTTGCAGTTCCGGACCGGAGTACGTCTACGCGCCGGGCTGCCCGAGCGGACCGACCGCTCTGCCGCCGACGCCGGTCGTCGCTTACTCCAATCCGGTCTTCCTGCCGGTGGCCGACCATCAGGGCGCTTGGGAGACCGTCGTGGACGTGGTGGACGATTATTTCCGCATCGAGCACGAGGAGCCGGTCCGGTTGGCGGGCGACGTGCTGGTGGAGGGGAGCGTCACGACGGCGGCCGAGATCAGTCCGACGGTTTTTGAACCGTGGCGCCACGATACGGCCGATTCCCAACAACGACTGGAGAACACGTTGCAAACCATGCGGCGCCGGGCGGTGGTCCGCGTGGTTCCCGCCCAAGGCGGACACTGGGTCGACGTGGCGGTCTACAAGGAGTTGGAAGACCTCGCCCGGCCCGAACA
>JAFGLH010000261.1 GCA_016928165.1 Pirellulales bacterium
CGTGATTCACCTCTGGGACTTGAACCAACAACACGAAGTGGGACGGCTGAAAGGACACACCGGGTCGATCACCGCCTTGGTCTTCGACCCGGCGTCGGAGAGGTTGATATCGGGCGGATTCGACACCACCGTCCGACTGTGGAACTTGACGAATCGAGACGTTCAGCGGGTAACGCAGCGCTAGTATTCATCTTTTTATCGACACGGAGGTTGACGTGGGCCTATTACGCAAAACTCACCGGAGGCACGGCGCATCGCGGCCGCGCCGCCGCGATTCGCGCGGCGCCGCTTCCAGTTGGCGGTCCTGCCGCTTCGAGCAGATGGAGTCGCGCCATCTATTGTCGATCTCCGTCGCCCCGATCCAGATCGGCATCGTCTATCTGGAAGATTCGAGCACTTCCGACCAGATCGGAGACCAGTTCGAGCTGACATGGAACGGAGGCGCCGACAATTCGCAATTGACCGAGCTAACGATCGAAACCGACAAGCTCGGCGACGGGCTTGGCATGGGCGACGCCTTCTTCGACACCGCCGCCGGCGGGGAGGGCGTTTACGGCTACTCCCCCTTTGCCGTCGTCCACGACGACGGAATCGATTCGGTGGCCGCCGCGGTAAGCGACGGCGGCACGACCTTGACTCTGACATTCGAGGGCTTCGACGCCGGCGAAAGGCTCGTCTTCAGCATCGACGTGGACGAGCAAGGGCTGCTCTCGGCAAACGCGGTCGCCGAGGGCGGGGAGTTCGAGGGCTCCATCCTCGACGCCGCGTTCGCCGCCCCATATTATTACGACGCCGCCGGCACGGACATCTTCTACGACGCCTTCGACGACAAATTGTCCGCTTCGGGGCTGCCTTTGCCCGACGACGATTACGACCCGCCCGGCGAATACTCGCCCGTCGAGGCCGCCGAGGGCGTGGTCTACACCGCCGGCGCGTTCGTCGAAATCGTGCAGGAACCGCTGCCGATCACGCTCGCCGGCACCGTCTTCGAGGACCTCAACGTCGACAACAAGCAACAGTCCGGCGAGCCGGGAATCGAGGGCGCGACGCTGACGCTGCTCGAATGGGACGGCGAGGGATACGTCGATGCCGGACTGACGTCCGCCACCGACGCCGACGGCAACTACTTCTTCGAGGGCCTGTCGCCGGGAACCTATCGCGTCGTCGAGACCCAGCCGAGCGGATATCTCAGCGTCGGCTCAACGGCCGGAACTGTAAACGGCTCTACCCGCGGCGTGGTCGTCAACGAGGACATTCTCGGCGACATCGCGTTGCTCGGCGGCGAGGACAGCGTGGACAACGACTTCGCCGAAACCCTGCCCGCCGAAATCAGCGGACACGTCTACCACGACGCCGACAACGACGGACGCATGGACCCCGGCGAGGACGGCATCGCCGACGTGCAGGTCGTGTTGTACGTGGAGTCCGAGGGGCTGCTTATTGCCACCGGCGCCGCCACCGCCACCGACGATAATGGATACTACGAATTCACCGATCTCGCGCCGGGCAAGTATAAACTGGTCGAAATCCAACCGAGCGATTACCTCGACGGTCTCGACGCGGCAGGCTCCGCCGGAGGATCGGCCCACAACCCCGGCGACCTGATCGACGCCATCAGTCTGCTCGGCGGGCAATCGGGCGAGAATTACGATTTCGGCGAACTACTCTCCGCCTGCGTCAGCGGATACGTCTACGTCGACGCCGACAACGACGGCCGGTTCGACCCCGAGGAGGCGGGCATCGCCGGGGCCACGCTCGTGCTCCTGGACGCCGACGGACAACAGACCGGTCGGACGACCGAGACCGATGCCGCCGGATACTACGTCTTCTGCGGCCTCGTACCCGGCGTATATCGCGTCGCCGAGGTGCAGCCGGAGGGATATTACGACGGGCTGGACACGCCCGGCTCCGCCGGCGGAACGGCCGAAAATCCCGGCGACCTGATACGTTCCATACCCCTGCAAAGCGGCGCCAAGGCCGCCGACTACAACTTCGGCGAACTGCTGCCGGCCGAAATCGGCGGCATGGTCTTCGCCGACAACGACGGCGACGGGCAGTTCTCCGCCGGCGATACGCCCCTGTCGGGCGTGAAAATCCATCTGCTGAACCAATCGGGAACGCGCATCGACTGGACGACCACCGACGCCGCGGGAAAATACGCCTTCGCCAACCTGGCCCCGGGCGCATACGGCGTCGAGGAAATCCAGCCGGCCGACTATCTCGACAGCGGCGAGCGGGTCGGCACGGCCGGCGGATCGATCGTCGCTAACGACAAAATCCGCGGCGCCGCCCTCGCCTCGGGCACGACCGGACTGAACTACGACTTCTGGGAAGTCGCGCCCGCGAAAATCGCCGGCTACGTCTTCCAGGACGGCGCGGCGATCGTCCTCGAAGAAGGCGACCCGCTGCCGCACGTCCCCTCGCTCCGCGACGGCGAGTTCACGCCCGACGACGCGCCCCTGGCCGGCGTGGTGCTGTATCTCTGCGACGCCGGCGGCGTGCCCCTGCTGGACGGACACGGCAACCCGATCTCCACCACGACCAACGCCGAAGGCTATTACGAGTTCAACCGGCTGTATCCCGGCGTCTATTCGGTCGTGGAGGTCCAGCCCGACGGATACATCGCCGGCATCGACACCGCCGGCAGCCACGGCGGCACGGTCGTCAACGGCTACTCGTCGGTCGATCCCGGATTGCTCGCCACGCTGGCGGTCGATCCCGACGGCAGCGCCATCGTGCTGATCTCGCTCGACCCTGGCGACGCGGCCGTGGAATACAACTTCAGCGAGGTGCTGATCGAGTACGAGCCGCCGTACGTCCCGCCGCACATCCCGCCCGCGCGACCCACGCCCATCACTCCCGCCCCGACCATCCTGCCGCAGGTGGACTATCGGCCCGTCGGCGCGCCGTATCACCTCTTTCCCGAGGTCGTCGAGCAGCCGATCTTCGGCGGCGGCGGCGGACCCGGCGGATACACCTGGCACCTGAGCGTCATCGACGCCGGACATCCGCGCAGCGAACTAGCCGGCACGCAGTTCGTGCAGGCGTCGCACAACCCCTACTTCGATCCGGTCTCCTGGACCGGGGCCGATCTGGACCGCTCGCAATGGGTTCTTACCGACCAGACCGCCGCGGAAATCGAAAAATTCCACTTCGGCATGGCCGGCGCGGTCCCGGTCGTCGGCGATTGGAACGGCAGCGGCACGAGCAAGATCGGCGCCTTCCTCGACGGCGTCTGGTTCCTCGACCTCAACGGCAACGGCGTCTGGGACGAGGGCGACCTGTGGATCAAGCTGGGCGATAAAAACGACCAGCCGGTGGCCGGCGATTGGAACGGCGACGGCAAGACCGACGTGGGCATCTTCGGCCCCACATGGATCGGAGACCTGAAGGCGATCTACGTCGAGCCGGGCCTGCCCGATTCGCAAAACCCGCCGAAGGACCGGCCCAAAAACGTGCCGCCCGATCCCACCGAGGCGGCCATCGGATGGCGGACCATGAAGCCCGGAAACGGCGGCCGCATGCGATCCGACCTCATCGACCACGTCTTCCAATTCGGCTCGAAGGGCGATAGGGCCGTCGCCGGCGACTGGAACGGAGACGGTATCCACGCCATCGGCGTCTTCCGAAACGGCGCCTGGTTCCTCGACCGCGACGGCGACGGCCGATGGGGCGCCGACGACGAACTGGTCGAGTTCGGCCAAGAGGGAGACCTGCCCGTCGTCGGAGATTGGACCGGAGACGGCCTCTCGAAGCTCGGCGTGTTCCGCTCCGGGCAGTTCATCCTCGACGCGAACAACAACCGGCAAATCGACGCCGCCGACAAGGTATTCGAATTGGGCGGCCCCGGCGACAGGCCCGTCGCCGGCGATTGGAACGGCGACGGCGTCGACGAGGTCGGCGTCTACCAGGACAACGCCGTGCCCGATCCGCAGGCGTAGTTTAGCAGCCGCCGGCGCGGCGGCTTGCAAGATGGGGCGGCAGTTGAACCGCCGCCCCAACAATAAAATAAAATGCCTCGATCGGTTATTTGCGTTTCCGCGCGGCGACCAACGCCAGCGTCAATCCGGCGGCCGCCAGCAGCGCCAGCGTCCCCGGCTCGGGAACCGTGACCGGCCCGGCGACGTCCCGGCCCCAACTCAAAGCTGTAAAGCCGTCGGCGTTTTTGATCTTCCCTTCGCCGGCGATATAAACGGTCCAATCGAAACTGCCGTCCACGCCATCGTCCAGCCCTCCGAGCGCGGTAAGAATGTCGATGACCGGGGCCGACCATTCGATGACGTAACCGTCGGAAATATAGGCGACCGTTCCAGCGTTTCCATCATCGTAACCTGGAATCATAGTGCCTACGTCGTCGTTCTCTCCGTAGAAATTCACGCCGATCGCAGCTTCAAAAAAATCGTTCACTTCCACCATAATGTCGGTGCCGGAAAGTTCGGTGATCTCCATGCCATCGCCGGTCAAAGCCGTAGCCGTGCTCTGGTCGGCGTCGATCCAGAACCCCATCGACGGCCCATTGCTGAAGCCGCGGGTACCAAGCACATAGGGAGTAAGCGGCTCGGTAATTTCAGCGAACCCATACAGAACGCCATCAATGATAGTCACTCCGTAATGATCAATATCCACGGCTCCGCCGGGGTTGTCTCCGGTGCCGTCCATTTTCACAAGACCGAGCGTCGTCCAATCGCTGTAGTCTCCGTCGACGACGATCGTCGCGGACGCCGAGGCGCAGAGAAAAGCCGCAATGGCCAGCGCCGCCAAGAAATGCCTCATGGTTGTTGCCCTCCTGCCGCCGCGAGCAGTTGGCGTCGCGGCCGGCGGTATTTCGCTGCCTCCAAAAATTGCCGAAAAAACGATACCTGTGCTACAAGCACTTCTAACTATCTATTTTGATTAGTATTCATGCCGGCGACATTTTGTCAACCATTTTCGACAATTATTTAGGACCAGAACCACTCGCGCGGAGGGATTCGGGGGGTATATTGCACAATTGCCCGATGTGGTTTATCGTTTTACATGGGAGTGGCCCGTCCAATGTTCAACGTTGGGCGGAGCGTTCAGCGGCCTCGTCACGCACGACGCAAACCCTTGGACGGACCACTGCGAGGCTGTTTGACTTTCAAGGCCTGGGAGCACCAATCATGTCGAGCAATATGAACCGGCGCGAGTTGTTGACCGGATCGCTTGGGGCCGCGGCGGCCGGGGCGATCGCCTTGCGGGGCACGAATGTCGCCCCCGCCGCCGAGACCGGGCCGGCCGACGCCCTGCCGTCCGGACGGATCGGCAATTTGCGGATCAGCCGGATGCTGCTGGGCGGAAACCTCCTCACCCACTTCACCCACAGCCGCGACCTCCGCTACGTCTACGACCTGGCCGCGCATTACAACACCGACGAGAAAATTTTGGAGACCCTCGCGGTGGCCGAACAGAACGGCGTCAACACCGTCTCGATGCACAATCCAAAACACCCCATGAGTCTGCTGAGAAAGCATCGCAAGCAAGGCGGCAAAATTCAGTGGATCATCTGCCCCACCGCCAGAATCGACGAACACCACATGGAGGCATACACGTTGCAGGTGAAGGAGCTGATCGACGACGGCTGCGAGGCCGTCTACCTGTGGGGCGTTTGGGGAGATCAACTGACCTCCCAGCGCCGCGTCGACCTGATCGCCAAGGCCGTCGAGATACCGAAGAAGCTGGGCGTCCCGTCCGGAGTCGGATGCCACGACCTCCGCGCGGTCGCCGAGTGCGAAAAGCAACAAGTGCCCGCCGATTTCTACATCAAGACCTTCCACCACCACGAGTACCCGACCGGGCCGAAGCCGGAGCAACTCAAACATCCGTGTTGCGAAATCCCCGGCTACTGGTGCAAGGACCCGCAAGAGACGATCGAATTGATGAAGAAGGTGGAAAAGCCGTGGATCGCCTTCAAGATCATGGCGGCCGGGGCTATCCCGCCCAAAAACGCCTTCCCCTACGCCTTCAACAACGGGGCCGACCACATCCTGGTGGGCATGTTCGACTTCGAGATCGCCAAGGACGTGGAGATCGCCAAGTCGGCCGTCGCCGCGGCGGCCGACCGCCCGCGGCCGTGGCGGAGTTGATGTTGAGTCGATGTCCGCCGCGCCGGCGGCTTGCGAATTCCTTCCCGAGATTATATGATCCTCTTTCCTCCGATTGCGTCCCGCCCTCGCCCTTCGACAATCCATTTCCCCAGGGAGGTTGCCATGAACTCGCGCCGCTTGCTTCGTCTTTTCGTGTTGTTGGTGTTGTCGTCCGCCGCCTTGGGCGCGATCGCCCGCGCGGAAGAAAAACCGCCGTGGTCCATAACGCCAGCGCCGCGCAAGGCCGCCCGGTGGCAGAAGCGCCACGCCGAGAAAAACGAGTTGGCCAAAAAGGGGAACGTCGATCTTCTGTTCATCGGCGACTCGATCACCCACGGCTGGGAATACGGCGGCAAGAAGGTCTGGAAAAAATACTACGCCCAGCGGAACGCCCTGAACCTCGGCTTCGGCGGCGACGGCTTCGAGCAGGTGCTTTGGCGTCTGGACAACGGCAACATCGACGGCATCCATCCGAAGCTGGCCGTGGTGATGATCGGCACGAACAACTCGCGCAGCCCCGCCGGAAAAATCGCCAAGGGGATCGAACTGATCCTCGACAAGCTCAAAGAAAAGTTGCCCAAAACGAAAGTGTTGCTGCTGGCAATATTCCCCCGCGCCGACCACCCGGACATGCAGGAAAACCTTGTCGAGGTCAACAAGCTGATCTCGAAGTTCGACGACGGCAAACGAGTCTTTTATTTGGACATCGGGGAGAAATTCCTGAACTCCGACGGCCGTCTCGGCCGCGAAATCATGCCCGACCTGCTGCACCTCAACGCGAAAGGCTATGAAATCTGGGCCGAGGCGATCGAGCCGAGCGTCAAGAAGCTGATGGGCGAAGAAGAGCCGCAAACGCGGAATGTCCGACAACGCCCTTTCATCGTCGCTCGGGCCGATAGACCCGCTTGCGTACTTGTCTGTTCGACCAATTCGGAATTGCGGCGTCGCGCGGCCCGGGCCGTGGCCGACGGCGCGCGCGACATCTGCGGAGTCTCACTGCCGCTGAATACGGCCAAGCTGCCTCCTTCGGTTAGTTGGATACTGGTGGAAACCGTCGAAAAAGACGGGCTTGACGACGCCGCGATTGCCGAGGCGATCGCCGTTGCCGGTCGAGAAAAGGCGCCGCCGGCCGGGTTCGCCCTCCGACGGCTCGAGCGCGCCGTCGCCATGCTCGCCGATGAAGAGTCGGCGGCGTATCAAGGCAGCGTCCACCTCCGCGACGTTTTGTTGAACAGACAAGGCAATGACGCGGTGATCGAAGACTTCCCCGCGCTGGCGTCGCCGTTCGCGGTCAGAGGGCTTTACCATCTGACCTGCTGGGGACGCAGCCCGGAATATCGCTTGAAGGATTGGAAAGTCGTCTTCGACTCGATGGCGGAAGATGGAATAAACGCGGACTATTTCTGGATGAGCGGTTTGTTTCGTTCGCAAAAATGTCCCCAGGCGTTTACCTATCCGGCCCATGCCCCAAGCACCAAGGAGATTCGCCGATTGATCGATTACGCTCATTCGCTGGGGATCGAATTTTATCTCGGGTCGGGCGTATTCGCCTGGTTCGGCATCGACGCCCTGGCCGAAGCCCATCCCGAAACTAAGGCCGTCGGAAGCACCGGCGGAATGTGTCCGTCGAATCCCCTGGCGCGAAAGCTGAACCTCGATTACTTGACGGAGATGCACGACGCGTTTCCGGCCGCCGACGGGCTGTTTTTGGAAATCCGCGACGAATACGGCGACTGCAAATGCCCCCGCTGCGCGGAATCGGTCCCGCAAGGCGGAACCCGCTATGCCCAGTCCGAATTGAGCTTTTTCGCCGAGCTGAAAGACGCGGTATGGAAAAATCATCCCCGCACGAAATTCCTCTGGTGCATCGGCTATTCGGACAACGTGCATGCGGCCGACAAAGCGTATTACGAACAATTGACCGGCGAGTTCAACGACCCCCGCTTCCAATGGCTCGAAGTTCGCAACAACTGGCGGTTGCCGGCGGCGGACGGCCGGATGCGTCCGCTGAGATGGTTCTCTCCCAACATGATTTCCTGGTCCAAGCCGTATTGCCTCTCGCCGGACGCCGTGCGGAGCTGGCTGAAAAAATCGGAAGACGAACGTATGCTCGGCGCGGCGGCCGCTTTCGAGCCGGGTTTCCACAGCGCTTCCTACTAC